>JBFIDI010000195.1:0-9775 GCA_041581405.1 Burkholderiaceae bacterium | reverse complement strand
GGCGGCGCCCCACAAGGCGTAGGCGAGGGCGGACGACAGCAGGCCCAGCACGGCCAGCTTCTGCGGGCTGAACCAGCGCAGCAGGTGGCGCATCAGGAAACCCTGCACGAGTACCGTCGACACGCCGACGGCGGCCAGCGACCAGCCGTTTTCCAGCGGCCCCCAGCCGAACTTGAAGCTCGTGTACAGCACCCAGGTCGTGTACAGGACGAACTGCGCCAGGCCGCTGAACGCCACCACGCCCACCAGGGGTGCCACGCCGCGCAAGCGGGTCAGCTGGCGCAACGCGGTCAGCGGGTTGGCGGTGCGCCAGGTAAACGCCTTGCGCCGCTGGACCGGCAAGGACTCGGGCAGCACGAAATAGCCGTACAGGAAATTGAGCATGGTCAGGCCGCCGGCGACCAGGAACGGCAGTTGCAGGTCGATGGCGCCCAGCAGGCCGCCCATGACCGGCCCGACGATGAAACCCAGGCCCATCATCGCGCCGAGCAGGCCGAAGCGGCGTGCCCGCTCCTGCGGTTCGGTGATGTCGGCCACGTAGGCATTGGCCACCGCGGCATTGGCCTGCATCGCGCCGCCCATCAGCCGCGCGGCGACCAGCATCCAGATCTGCGTGGCGAAGGCGGTCAGGAAGAAGTTCGCGCCCAGGCCGAAGAAGCCGAACAGCAGCACCGGCCGGCGGCCGTAGCGGTCGGACAAGGCCCCGAGCACCGGCGACGCGATGAAGCTGGCGAAGCCGAACGCGAAGGCGACCACGCCGTACCAGTAGGCTTGGTCGGCCTGGGACGTGCTGAACGAACCCACCAGCGCGGGCAGGACCGGAATGATCAGGCCGATCGCCAGCATGTCGATCAGCACCGTGATCATGATGAACGGCATCGCGGCCTGGCGATCGGAGCGGGAGGGCACCTGCATGGTGGCTTGTGGTCGGTGGATGCGCGTGGCGGTCGCGGCGGCTGGCCGTACGACACGCCAGGCACGGGAGCTTGTCAGTCCGCCAGCGGGATCGGCTTGAGCGGGGTGCCGAAACGCTCGCGCAGCGGCTCGTGTCCCAGTGGCGGGAAGTCGATGGGCGGCGCGGGCACGTCGTGTTCGGGAAGATGGTCGAGCAGGTGGCGGATCAGCGTGATGCGCCCGCGCCGCTGGTCGTTGAAATCCACCAGCGTCCACGGCGCGTGCGGCGTATGCGTGGCGCGCAGCATGGCGTCGCGGGCGCGGCCGTATTCGGCATACTTGCTGCGTGCCTGCAGGTCGACCGGGCTGAGTTTCCAGCGCTTGAGCGGGTCGGCCAGCCGGTCGGCGAACCGTTGCTCCTGGTGTTCCTGGTCCACCGTCAGCCAGTACTTGAACAGCAGGATGTCGTCGTCCACCAGCAACTGCTCGAACACCGGCACATGCTTGAGGAAGGCCTTGGCTTCGTCCTCGGTGCAGAAACCCATGACCCGCTCCACGCCGGCACGGTTGTACCAGCTGCGGTCCATCAGCACGATCTCGCCGGCCGCGGGCAGATGCGCGGCGTAACGCTGGAAATACCACTGGCTGCGCTCGCGGTCGCTGGGTTTGGCCAGCGCAACGACTTTGCACTGGCGCGGGTTGAGCGTCTCCGCGATGGCCGAGATCACGCCACCCTTGCCGGCGGTGTCACGGCCCTCGAACACGATGACCAGGCGCTTGCCGGTGTGTTGCAGCCAGCGCGCCATGTCGTTGAGCGCCAACTGCAGCGGCTCGAGCATCTCGCCATACGCGCCCTTGCCCAGCTTGTCCGGGCCGGCCGATTTGCCGGACTTTTTTCCCTTGGATTTCTTCATGCGCCGATCGTACCGGAGCCCGGGGCCGGCGCCCATGCGGTGCGATACTGGCCGCGGAGCGCGGCCGCCGATCCGGGCGGCCGGCCGTTGCGAAGGAGGTTTGCCGCATGTTCACGCGTTGTGGGGGTCCGGCCATGGCATGGCCGGCACCGTCGTCGGCATGAGGCGGCGCGCCGCCAGTGACCGCGCCGCGCGGGCGCTGCGCACCGTGCAGGACGCGGTGTTCGCGCAGACCGACGCGGCGCGCGAATGGCATCGCTCCAACCTGGTGATCCACGGCCAGCGGTATTGCGCCGACCTCGACCTGGTGAGCGACCTGGCGCCCGAAGGGCCGCTGCTCGACATCGGCGCGGCCCCGTGCCACATGACGGCGATGCTGCAACACGCGGGTTTCCCGGTGGTCGGGCTGGACCTGGCGCCGGAGCGGGTCGCGCCGCTGATCCGCACGCTGGGGCTGGACGTGCGGGCCTGCGACGTGGAACGCGAGACGATGCCGTTTGCCGACGGCCATTTCGCCGGGGCGCTGTTGTGCGAGACCTTCGAACACCTGCGGGTCGATCCGGCGCTGGTGCTGTCGGAGACCTGGCGCGTGCTGGCGCCGGACGGTTTCCTGCTGCTGACGACACCCAACGTGTATTCGTTGCCCAGCCTGGCGCGGTTCCTGCTCGGGCGCAGCGTGGCCGATCCCCTGTCCGAGTTCGGCAAGTTGCGCGCACTCGGGCACATGGGCCATGTGCGCGAATATTCGGCGCGGGAGGTGCGGCGTTTCGTCGAAGCCAGCGGCTTCGCCATCGAATGGCTGGACTTCCGCTACGACCGCGCCAACCCGAGCCGCCGCAAACGCGTCCTGAACCTGGCCTACCACTGCGTGCCGCGGCGCTTCCACCGCGACATCGTGCTGGTGGCGCGCAAGATCGGGTCCGGGGCCGGCCCCGGGCTGATGCCCCTGCCCTGAGCGGGCGGTTCAGCGCAGGTAGGCCTTGCGCACGTACTGGTCGACCATGCGCTCGGTGTTGAAGAACGAGCCGTTGAGCGCGATGGCGTGGCGCATGACGTCGATGTAGCGGTCCTGGTCCTGGTAGAACATCGGCAGGATCACGGTCTCGAGCTTGTTGTACAGCGACTGGGCGTCGAAGTCCTGTTCGTCGACGCCCTGGCCCGCCGGCGCACCCTTGCCGTTGCCGTTGCCGATGGACCAGCCGGTCACGCCTTCGATGCACCCCTCGATCCACCAGCCGTCCTGCACCGAAAGTTGCGGCACGCCGTTCATCGCGGCCTTCATGCCGCTGGTGCCCGATGCCTCGAGCGGCGGTTGCGGGGTGTTGAGCCACAGGTCGACGCCGGCCACCATGCGCCGGGCCACGGCGATGTCGTAGTCCTCCAGGTAGACGACGCTGAGCCGGCCGCGCAGCTGCTCGATCTGCGCGAAGATCGTGCGGATCAGGTCCTTGCCGCCGCCATCGTGCGGATGCGCCTTGCCGCCGTAGACGATCTGGATCGGGCCGGCATTGGCATGCAGCGCGAGCAGCCGCCGCAGGTCGTGAAACAGCAGGTCGGCGCGCTTGTACGCGGTGGCGCGGCGCGCGAAGCCGATCGTGAAGGTGTTGGAAAACAGCTGCGTGGTGTTGTGCTGGTTGATCCACGCCACCAGTTCCTGGCGCGCGGACTGGTGCGCCGACCACAACTCATGGCGCGGAATGCCCAGCGCGTACCGCAGGCTGGCATTGTCTTCGCGCCAGGCCGAGATATGCCGGTCGAGCACCGCCTGGATCTGCGGCGCGACCCAGAAGCCGGCGTGCACGCCGTTGGTGATGGAGTCGATCTTGTACTGGCCGAACATCTGGCGCGAAATCTCGCCGTGCCGCTTGGCCACGCCGTTGATGTAGTGGCTGTTGTCCAGCGCCAGGTAGGTCATGTTGAGAACGCCGTCCAGGCAGAACGCGACCGCGCTCCTGTCGTAGGCATGGTCGAAGTCGGTCAGCACATGGTGCAGCAGGCCCAGCGCAAACTGGTCGTGGCCGGCCGGCACCGGCGTGTGGGTGGTGAACACGCACAGGCTCCGGACCGCGACCGCGATCTCGCGGTTCACCTCCGTCTGGCCGCGGCGCAGCATCTCCTCGTAGCCGAGCTCGAGCACCAGCAATGCGGCATGCCCCTCGTTCATGTGGAAACGCCGGATCGACGCGTAGCCCAGCGCGCGCAACATGCGCACCCCGCCGATGCCCAGGATGATCTCCTGGCACAACCGGTATCGCTGGTCGCCGCCGTAGAGATGATCGGTCAGCGCGCGGTCGGCCGGTGTGTTCTCCGGCAGGTCGGCATCGAGCAGGTAGGTCGGCACCACGGCGCCGCCGATGCCATGGGTGTCGAAGCGCCACGCGCGTAGCACGACCGCCCGGCCCTCGATGCTGACCGTGACCCGGGCCGGCAACTCGGTCAGCCGGTCCGCCGGCGACCACGGCTGGGGTTCCTCGGTCTGGTTGCCCTGCGCGTCCAGGCGCTGGCGGAAATAACCCTTGCGGTGCACCAGCGTGACCGCGACCATCGGCACTTCGCCGTCGGCGGCCGAGCGGATGGTGTCGCCGGCCAGCACGCCGAGCCCGCCGCTGTAGGTGGGCATGGTGTCGGCAAGCGCGATTTCCATCGA
The DNA here is from genome assembly GCA_041581405.1 of Burkholderiaceae bacterium. GTDB lineage: Bacteria > Pseudomonadota > Gammaproteobacteria > Burkholderiales > Burkholderiaceae_C > CAISIP01. Next base: position 5,320 of record JBFIDI010000195.1, on the reverse strand, counting down.
GAAATAGGCAATCGAGTCGGTGGCGGGCATGGCGGGACCTGGATCGGGCAAAGACCCAGCCTAGGGCAGAGCCGGGCGGCCGGACTTGATGCGTGTCAAGCCGGCGTCAATGGCGCCGGTGCCGCGGGCCGCTCAGGCGGCGTCGCCGGGGGCCGGCGTGGACCGGATGAAGGCCGCGACGGCCTGCGCCAGCTCCGGGCCCTTGTCCTCCTGCAGGAAGTGGCCGGCGCCCCGGATGATGGTGTGGGGCTGGCCTTGCGCGCCCGGCACGCGTTTCTGCCAGGGCGCCTGGCCGCCGCGGGTGACCGGGTCGCGGCTGCTGAACAGTGTCAGGAACGGTTTCTCCCAGCGCTCGAACAAGGCCCAGGCCGCGCGGTTGTTGCCCGCCTGCGGATCGTCCGGCGTGGTGGGCACGAAACCCGGCATCAGCCGGGCGGCGATGCGATGGTGCCGGTCGGGAAACGGCGCGTCGTAGGCGGCGATCTCCCGCGGCGTCAGCGGGTGCGCGCAGCCGTAGGCGACGATGCGGCCGATCGGAAACCAGGGGCTCCAGCGGGCGAAGGCGCGCCAGATGCGAAAGGCCCGCGGGGTGCGGCCACCGCCGGTGGGCAGGCCACCGTTGGCCAGCACGATGCGCGCGAATCGCTGCGGTGCATCGGCCACCATGCGCAGGCCGATCAGCGACCCCCAGTCCTGGCAGAACAGGGTCACGCCATGCAGGTCCCGGTCCCGCAGCCAGGCGTTCATCCAGGCGACCTGGTTGCCGTAGTTGTGGTCCTTGCGCCCGGCCGGCTTGTCGGAGCGGCCGAAACCCACCAGGTCGGGCGCCACGACCCGCAGGCCGGCCGCGAGCAGTCCGGGGATCATGTGGCGGTACAGAAACGACCAGGTCGGCTCGCCGTGCATCAGCAGCACCACCGGGGCGTCGGCCGGCCCTTCGTCGATGTGGGCGATGCGCAGGCCGCCGACTTCCGAATACCGGGGGGTCCACGGAAAGTCCGGCAGTTGCGCGAAACGCGCGTCCGGCGTGCGCAACACGCGGGAGACGACGGGCAGGGCAGGGGTCATGGCGGTGCGGCGGGTGGGATGACGACGGACACGGCGGGGTGGGCGTGGTTCAGAAGCTGCTGCGCCGCGTGATCGCGGTCGAACCGACCGGCAGGCTGAACAGGTCGCCGTCGCGGCCGACCCGGATCGGGCCGTCGAAGATGGCCGGCGCATCGGCCAGGAACGCGGTCTCCATACCGGGCAAGGGCAACGGCGGCACGATGTGGTTGAGCAGCAGGTAACGCACCTGCGCATCCCGCGCGGTCTCGGCCGCCTGTTCGGGCGAGGCGTGGTAGTCGGTGATGTCCAGGAACACCTGGGCCAGGTTGTTGCGCCCCTGCTGGGTGGCCGCCTGGCGCAGGCCGGCGAGCATGGGCCGGGACAAGGCCTCGTGCACCAGCAGGTCGGCCCTGTGTGCGGCCTGTCGTACCGCATCCGACTGCTTCGTGTCGCCGCTGAGCACCACGCTGCGGCCCTTGTAGCGGATCCGGTAACCGACGGCGGGATGCACCGGCGCGTGGTCGACGGCGAAGGCGCTGATCTCCAGCTCGCCGTCGCGCAGCACGGTCACCGGCTGCGCGTCGCCGGCCGCGAACGTGTGGGCGCTCGCGCCGAAGCCGCTGGCCGGCACGATGGCGTCGCCATGGTGGGCCACCCGGTAACCCTGGTCCAGCCGGTAGGCCTGCATCAGGCCCTGGACCAGGGTCTCGACACCCGCCGGTCCGTGCACCGGCACCGGCGTGCGATGCTGGCCGGCCACCCAGCGCTGCAGCAGCAGTTCGCCCAGGCCGTCGATATGGTCGGAGTGGAAATGGGTCAGGAACACCGCCTCGATACGGCCGGCGTCGAACCCCATCCTGCCGATGTTGCGCGCCGCGCCGCTGCCCGCGTCGAACACGAACAGGCGCTTGCCGGCCAGCACCAGCGTGCACGGGCCGGCGCGGTCCTCGTCCGGGAACGGCGAGCCGGTGCCGCACAGGCCGACGTGCAGGCCGTCGTCCAGCGTGGCGGCGGTGTCGATGGCCAGCCGGTGCTCGGCCAGCCGGGGCACCACGGCCAGCACCAGCGGCACACGCAGCAGGTACAGGGCCGCCAGTGCGGCCAGCACCAGGGCCGTGACGATCCACCAGCCGCGCCGGCCGGTCGAGGAGTGGGGGGTCGGGTCGGTCATGCCAAGGTCTTCTTCAGGGAACGTAGATCCGTGCCAGCCGCCCCATCGACGACCAGTAGGCGTCGCGGTTCCAGCCCGGGCTCGGGAACACCACGCCCTGGGTCAGGCCGCCGCTGCGCACCCGCGCGCGTTCGTCGCCGGTGGTGATGTCGAGCAGCACCACTTCCTCGCCCAGGCGCCGGTAGTCGTTGACCAGCAGCTCGCCGGTGTCGGGAAACAGCAGCATGTGGCTGGCGCAGCCGAAGGCGCGCTTGTGCCACAGCGGATGCAGCGATCCGTCGTGGGGGTCGAAGCGCCACGCGACCAGGTGGCGGTTGGCGCTGTCGTAGCCGACCACGATGTGGCGCCGCAGGTCGACCAGCGGCGGGTTGGTGATGCTGCCGCCGGGCTCGCCGCTGACATCGATCGTCTGGTGGTCGCGGGCATCGCGCATCGACACGCGGATCAGGCGGTTCGCGGTGCGGCTGACACCGGCGCCGATCATGCGCCACCGGTAGCGGTGGTTGCCGTTGTCCATGAACCAGGCGTTGTCGCCGTCGAGCACCACGTCCCAGCCATAGGACTGGCCGCTGGTGCCGACGTAGTTGAGTTGCCAGTGCGGGTCGAACACCAGCCGGGCCAGGCGTTCGTCCCAGTGGTAACGGAAGATGCTGCGCACGCCGACCACGTAGACGGTGTTGCCGACGGCGCTGAGCCGGGCCATCGAGGGTTCCGGGCAGGCGGTGTCGGGCGCCGCGAAACGCAGCGTGTCGGCATCGAGCACGCTCAGGATCGCCGGCTGCGCGTCCGACAGGTTCTTGGTGACGACCAGGCCGTTGTCCAGGATCACGAAGGAGTTGTAGGGCTGGTCCACCGGCAGCCGGACGCTGGCCAGCGGTGCGCAGCCGCGGTCGAGCCGGTGCGCGTGGCGGCCGTAGACGACCAGGATGGAGCCGTTGCGATGCAGCGCCATGCCGCCCGGCCACATCGGGCCGCCCGCCAGCCGGGGTGAACGCTGCAGCGTGCGCAGGCTCAGCGGGTCGATGCGTTCGACACGCGCCGTCGTGGGCAGGCCGACGTGCGCGCGCAGCGCGGAATGGGTCAGCAAATAGACCTCGTCCGGCGCACCGAGCAGCGTCATCGTCGAGACCACGGTGTTGCGCGTGACACAGGCCAGCACCTCGCCCGGCTGCAGGTCCGGACCGGTGCCGTGGCGCGGGTGCTGCAGCCGCTGCGGGCCGCCGTCCTCGCCCGGCCAGGGGCTGTCCAGGTAACCCGTGGCGCTCATCGCGGCGGCCTCGCGCGGCGGCGCCTGCGCCACCACCAGGCCAGCGCTCCGACGGCGGCCACCAGCGCGACCAGCGCATGGCTGCGGTAGGCCGGTATCCAGTAGTTGTGCAGGCTGTTGATCGTCACCTGCCAGGTCGGGTCGTAACCGGCGGGCATGGGCAACACGCCGTTGGCTTTCGCATAAGCCTCGTAGTCGCGCCGCATGGATACGAAGACCTCCGGCAGGCGTTCGCGCAGATCCTGCGTTTCGCCGGGATCGGCGTCGAGGTCGTACAGCCGCCAGGCGCCGTCGCCGACCGGCGGCAGGTTGCGCACCAGCTTGAGCCGGCCCTTGAACAACGCCGCGTTGCCCGACAACTCGTAGCCGATCGGCGCGTCCGCGGGATACACGGCGTCGGCCTGCCCGGTGAGCACCGGCAGCAGGCTGCGGCCGGTCAGGGGTTCGATGGCCTGGCCCCGGTAACGCGTGCCGGGATGTTGCAGGCCGGCGAGCTCGAGCACGGTGGGCACGATGTCGTTGACATGGGTCAGGCCGGGCTGGACCTGGTTGACCGCCATGCCCGGTATGCCGGCGATGATCAGCGGCACGCGCAGGCCGCCTTCGCCGGCGTAGAACTTGTAGGTGTCCAGCGGCGCCGCCGACGCGCTGGCCCAGCCCGGTCCCGGGATGCCGTAGGCGCCCTTGCCGCCGAGGCGGTCGATGTGCTGGCTGTATTGCGTCCACAACCAGGGCTGGGCCTGGGCATAGTCGGAGCCCTCCGGCCCGTTGTCGGACAGGAACAGGAACACGGTGTTGTCGTATTGGCCGGTGGCCTGCAGATGCGCGACCAGGCGGCCGACGTGGTGGTCCATGGCCTCGGCCATCGCCGCGTACACCTCCATCTGGCGCGCCTGGTATCGGCGGTCCTCGGCCGCCAGCGTGTTCCACCGCGCGCTGGTCGCCAGCGTCGTGTACGGCGTGTCGCGCGGCACCAGGCCGAGCGCGGCCGCCTTGTCGCGGCGTTCGCGCCGCAACGCATCCCAGCCGGCGTCGTAACGCCCGCGGTATTTGTCGATGAATGCCTGCGGCGCCTGCACCGGCACGTGGTTGGCCTGGAAGGCGACGTAGGCGAAAAACGGCTTGCCGCTGGTGGCGCCGGAGTCGATGTATTCGATCGCCCGGTCGACGAAATACTCCGACGAGTAGAACGTCTCGGGCATGCGCGCCGGCTCGCCGTCCTCGAACCATTCGACGCCGGCGGAGTGCGGCAGGTAACGCTTGGCGGGTTCCCAGTTGTCCGAGCCGGTGTCGCCCTGCACGATGGAGCGGTCGAAGCCGCGCCGGTTCGGCCGGTTGTACGGCTCCGAGCCGACGTTCCACTTGCCCGATGCATAGGTGCGGTAGCCGCCGTCCTGCAGCAGGCTGGCCACGGTGACGACGTTGCGCGTCAGCGAGCCCTGGTAACCCGGCTGGCCCCGATGGCTGCGCGGCATCGCCTCGCGCAGGTTGCCCACGCCGTTGCGGTGGTTGTCCACGCCGGTGAGCAACATGGCGCGGGTGGGCGAACACGAGGCCGCGACGTGGAAGTTCGAGAACCGCATGCCGCGTTGCGCCAGCGCGTCGATGTGCGGCGTCGCGATCTCGCTGCCGTAGGCGCCGACGTCGGTGAAACCCCAGTCGTCGGCGACCAGCACGACGATGTTGGGCCGGGCCGCGGGCGACTGCGCATGTGCGGCCAGGCTCGCGGCCCACAGGCACAACCCGAGCAGGCCGCGCCAGCGCCGTGCCTGCGGGCGACGTTCAGGCAACGGCCTGCCCCCGTGCCGGCGCATCGGCTGCCCGTGCGCCCTGCC
>JBFIDI010000194.1:0-9789 GCA_041581405.1 Burkholderiaceae bacterium | reverse complement strand
TGGACAAGTCCGCGGCCACGCGGGGGCGCTGGCGGGTGTCGGAAAAGACCTTGCTGTCGCTGGGCCTGGTCGGTGGCTGGCCCGGAGCGATCGTGGCGCAGCAGCTGCTGCGCCACAAGTCCAGCAAGGCCGCGTTCCGGTCGGCGTTCTGGCTCACCGTGGTCGTCAACGTGCTGGGTTTCGTCGTGCTGCATTCGCCGCTCGTGGCACCATGGCGCAGTTGAAGCACCAACGCCGGTGCCTGTGGCGAGCCGCCGCCGGCGCCACGTCATTGATTTTCCGATGGAGACGATCCGCATGAACCCCACACTTGCCGCCTTGACCGGCTTCATCGCCTGGACGCTGGTGCTGCTGACCATGATGGAGGTGCTGCGCTCGATGATGGTGATGCGCAAGCAGGTGCCGGCCAACGGCTTCCAGCCCGACAACGCCAACCTGTCGCCGTTCATGCAACGCCTGGCGCGTGCCCATGCCAACTGCATCGAAGGTCTGCCGGTGTTCGGCGGCCTGATGCTGCTGGCCTTCGTGTCCGGCAGGACGGACGTCACCGATCCCCTGGCTTATGCCTTGCTCGGCGCCAGGATCGTGCAGTCGTCGATCCACCTGGCGTCCTTGTCCGAACGTGCGGTGAAGCTGCGGTTCACCGCGTTCGCGCTGCAGGTCGTGATCGCGATCTACTGGGCGGCGCGACTGCTTGCACCGGCGTTCGCCGCGTCATGATGCGGCCGGTTTCCCGTCCAGCTGCGTGCGCAGTCGCGCCTCCTGTTCGCGCAGCTCGGGCGTGAAGGCCTCGCCGAAGTCCTCCGCCTCGAAGATCGGGCGGATCTCGATCTCCGACTCGCCGGGCATCGGGTTGGGGCAGCGCCGGACCCAGTCGATCGCCTCCTGCAGCGACGCGCATCGCCAGATCCAGAAACCGGCCACCAGTTCCCGGGTTTCGGCGAACGGGCCGTCGATCACGTCGCGGCTGGCGCCCGAGAAACGCACGCGCGCGCCCCTGGCGCTGGGGTGCAGGCCTTCGCCGGCGAGCATGACGCCCGCGTTGACGAGTTCCTCGTTGAACCGACCCATGTCGGCGAGCAATTGTTCGCTGGGCATGATGCCGGCTTCGCTGTTGGCGTCGGCCTTGATGAGAATCATGAATCGCATACCAGTCTCCTTGATCGAGGGTCAAACAATGGGTGTCTCGCGTCTCGACGATCCGGACCCGATGATTTCGACAACCAGCCGCGCCTCGCATGCACCGGGCGCCTTGCGACAGCCGCGAGACGGCCGCCCATGGCGGCGGTGTTCGCGGCCGGGCTGGCGCCTTTGCCGCCATACTCCGGCTGGTACGCTTTCGGCAAGGCCGACGATGCCCGCGTGCATGGAATGTATCGGGCCAGCCATTTTCCGCCGCCGACCGGGCGGCTCGACGAACCACGCAGCAGCGAGAAGGGAGAAGCACATGCTGGATGTTTCCACGGTACAGAAGATGCTGGCGCCACTGTTTCCGGGCCTGATGGGGGTTCGGCTGACCGAACTCGCACCGGACCTCGTGCGGGCCGAGATGGAGGTGCGGCCCGACCTGTGCACCGCCGGCGGCATCCTGCATGGCGGCGCCTACATGGCCTTTGCCGATACGCTGGGTGCCGTCGGGACGGTCATCAACCTGGGTGCCGGCAAACGCACGACGACGACCGACTCCAGCACCAAGTTCATGGCCGGCGCCAAGGTGGGAACGGTGGTCACCGGCGAGAGCACGGCGCTGCACAAGGGCCGCACCACCATGGTCTGGCAGACAATGGTTCGCAATGCCGAGGGCCGGCTGTGCGCCGTCGTGACCCAGACGCAGCTGGTCATGGACGCGGGCACGTGAGCGCCGACCGCGCCTGACGGGGCATCGCGCAAGCGGGTGGTGTTGCCGGCGCCCGGCCTGTCGCCGCCACCCGGTCGACCCGGCAGCCGGCGAGACGGGTGTAAGAAACCGCTCGCGGCGCGACCAATACGAATGTCCGATTCGAATGTCAACCAACGGGAGAACACCATGAAGAACATGAAGACGAAACGCTGGCTGTCGGCGCTGGTCCTGGCCGCCACCGCCCTGGGCGCATCTGCGGCCGACGGCCTGGTCAGCCTCAAGAGCCCGCGCAACGCGCAGGACACCATGAACCGGCTGGAGGAGATCGTCAAGCAACGCGGCCTGAACGTGTTCGCCCACATCGACCATGCGGCCGGCGCGGCGAAGATCGGCAAGAACCTGCGACCGACCGAGGTGCTGATCTTCGGCAACCCCCAGGGCGGGACACCGTTCATGGAATGTGCGCAAAGCGTGGGCATCGATCTGCCGCTCAAGGCCCTGGTCTGGCAGGACGCCGCGGGCCAGACCTGGCTGGGCTACAACGACCCGATGTTCCTGGCCCGGCGCCACGACGTCGCGTCGTGCCCGGTGGCGGCGAACCTGGTCAAGGCGCTGTCCGGCATCGCCGAGGCAGCGGTCGCGCCGTGAGCGGTGGTGCTCGGCCGATGCCCGGTCTGCGGCCGGCCGCGGTCGTGTCGCGCCGGGCCTGTTGTGCCGCCGGGCTGATCGTGGCGCTGGTGTCGCCACTGTCGACGGCCATGGCCCAGGCCACGAACACCGCGGCAGACGCGCGTTTCCCCGACGTGTTGTCCGCGACGGTCCGCGCCCGGTCCGCGGACATCTTCGATTTCGACGTCACGATCTCGTCGCCGTACGACACGCCGCAGCGGTATGCCGATGGTTTCCGCGTCACGCGGCTGTCGGGCGAAGTGCTGGGTGAACGCAGCTTGTGGCACGACCACCAGAACGAGCAGCCCTTTACGCGCGATCTCTACGGGGTCAAAATTCCCGCTGGCGTGCGGCAGGTGCGTATCCAGGCGCGCGACCAGAAACACGGGTACGGCGGCAAGTCCATCGAGGTGGCGCTGCCCGCAAGGCGCTGAATCGCGCATGTCCGGGGCGCCGTCGGCGGGCCGGGGGCGTGAGCGCCGGGAGTGGACATGGACAAGATCGACCTGCGCAAGACACTGAAGACCTTGTACCAGCCGTCGGCCAAGGCGGTGGTCGAGGTCGACGTGCCCGCGTTCGACTACCTGATGATCGACGGCGAGGGCGATCCGAACACAGCTCCGGCATACGCCCAGGCGGTCGAGGCGCTGTATGCGGTCTCCTACACCGCAAAGTTCGCGCTCAAGAAGGGGCCCCAGGCCATCGACTTCGCGGTGATGCCGCTCGAAGGCCTGTGGTGGGCCGACGACATGCAGGCCTTTGCCAGCGGTGACAAGTCGCGCTGGAAATGGACCATGATGATCCTGCAGCCGGACGTGTTGCCCCGTGCAGTCATCGAGCAGGCCATGGATGCGGTGCGCGCGAAGAAGCCGTCGCCGGCGCTCGACTTGCTGCGCCTGGAGCGTTTCGCCGAGGGGCGGTGTGCCCAGATCCTGCACGTCGGGCCGTTTTCCGAAGAAGGCCCGACCATCGAACGGCTGCACGCCTGGATCGGCGCACACGGCAGGCTGCGGGGCAAGCACCACGAGATCTACCTGAGCGACATCCGGCGCGCCGATCCGGCCAGATGGAAAACGATCCTGCGCCAGCCGATGGCATGACGCAGGGGCGGGCAGCGATGCCGGGGGCCGGCACCGGGCCTGCCACGCCGGTTGCGCAGGCAACAACCACCATTTCTGCAAGGAGCCAACCATGGTCGTTCGTGTTGTTCGTCTGGGTACGCCGCGGGTCGCCGGCGAAGGCCTGCGCATCGGCACCGTACGGCGTCCGCCGCGCGGCGTGCCGAAGTCGGAGTTCGCGTCCCGGGACTGGTACGACGTCTGGTTCCCCAACCTGGCGCCCAGCCTGGAGACGATGAAGCAGGCGCAGGCCGCGACAACCCCGGCGCAGTGGGCCGCGTTCGTGCGCAAGTACCGCGCCGAGATGGCGCAGCCCGAGCATGCGCATGCGATCGCGTTGCTGGCACGGCTGTCGCAGTCCAGCGATTTCTCGGTCGGTTGTTACTGCGAAGACGAGAACCACTGCCACCGTTCCGTGCTCAGGGACCTGCTGCGCGCGAACGGAGCCCGCATCGACGGCGACTGAGCGGCGCTGGCCTGCGCGGTGGCGCCTGCCGGCGCCCTCGTCGCTTCCGACGATGGCGCGTGCGGACCCCATGCGCTAGATTCAAATCGTCCGACAACTAAACGAGGAGACAAGTCATGCGTTGTTCCAAGCGGGTCCTGCCGTGGGCCCTGGGTCTGGCATTGTGTGCCGGGGCGGCCCAGGCCGAAGTCAATCTGCGCTACACCGAGCCCAGCGTCAACCGCGGCGAACGGGCCGACGCGATGAACTGGTTCGCCGACGAAGTGGCCAAACGCAGCAAGGGCGAGGTGAAGATCACGTTCTTCTGGGGCGGCACGCTGGCCGACGCCAAGACCTCGCTCAAGACCATCGGCGACGGCGCGGCCGACCTGGGCTCCATCGTGGCGGCCTATTCGCCGCGCGAGATGCTTCCGTACGCGGTGGGCGACCTGCCCATCGGCTCGTCCGACACCTGGGTCGGCGTGCGCGCCATGCACGAGTTGTCGACCACCAATGCCGACGTCAAGAAGGCCTTCGACGAGGCCAACGTGGTCTACCTGGGCAATTTCACCACCACGCCGGTGCAGGTGATCTGCAAGGACAAGGTGCTCAGCAAGGTCGAGGACATCAAGGGCATCAAGATCCGTGCCACCGGTTTCTACGGCCAGGTGCTCGAAGACCTGGGCGCCACGGTGTTGCGTTTCTCGGGCGTGGATGCCGGCCGCTCCATGGATGCGGGCACCATCAACTGCAACATGAACTACCTGTACGGCATGCGCTCGCTGCGCGACTACGAGAACGCGCAGGAGCTGACACGGCTGGACTGGGGCGGCTTCCTGGCCTGGGCGGTGGTGATGAACAAGAACACCTTCAACAAGCTGACCCCCGACCAGCAGAAAGTGCTGCGCGAGGCCGGTGCGGCGATGACCGACAAGGTCGGACAACTGATGATGGATGCCAGCGAAAACGCGGTCAAGGCGATGACGGCGGGCATCGAGGGCAAGGTGGTCAAGGTGCACAACTTCCCGGCCGCGGAGCGGGCCAAGCTGGTGGCCGCCGGCAAGAAGTACGAAGATGACTGGAAGAAGAAGATCAAGGCGGCCGGCTACAACCCGGACACGCTGATCGCCGACTACCTGGCCGCGACTGCGAAGTTCGAGAAGGAACGCGAGACCAAGGGTTATCCCTGGAAGCGCTGAGCGGTCCATGCACGGCGCAACAACATCATCCGGCACGCCGAAAGGCTGGCTGGAAGGGGCCTTCACGCGTGTCGAGCGGGTGCTGATCGCGGTGGCGGGTGCCGCCATCCTGGTCAGCGGCGGCATCACCTTCACCTCGGTGTTCGGGCGCTGGTTGTTCGGCTGGGCCGTGCCCGACGGCGAGATCATCGTGCAGGACATGATGATCGTGGCCTGCGTCTTGCCGCTGGCGGTGGTGGCCGGGCGCCACGCCCATATCGCGGTGGACCTGTTCGTGCGCCACCTGTCGGCCCGTGCGCAGCGCCGGGTCGACCTGTTCAACGGTTATCTGGGCGTGGTGATCCTGGTGGCCATCGCCTGGAGCGGCTGGCTCAATTTCACCAGCGTCTGGGAAAGCGGCGGTTATTACGACGGACGCCTGGAGATACCGGAGTGGCCGGCCCGGCTGGTGTTTTTCATCGGCTACCTGTTGTTCGTCGCGCGGTCGTTGCACCGCGCCGGCGACCCCCCCAGCACCGAAAAGTCCGTGCCGCCGGCACAGGCCGACGACGACCGTCCGCAGGAGCATTGAGCGATGGATCCCTTGTTGCTGGGCGGGCTCGCGTTTGCCATCGCCATGGCGCTGATCGCGCTGCGCCTGCCGATCGGATACGCGTTGGGCGGCATCTCGGTGGTGGCCACCTTCATCATGTATGCGTCGCCGGCCACCGGCGGCTTCGACATGGAGCGGGCGATCCGGCCCACCTTGTCGCTGATCGCCAACAACAGTTTCAGCTTCATCCACTCGTATGAGCTGAGCCTGGTGCCGCTGTACATCCTGCTCGGCGCGCTGGCCTACCGCACCGGCATCACGACCGACATCTACCAGGCGATGCGGGTCTGGCTGGCCAAGGCGCCCGGCGGTCTGGCGATGGCCTCCATCATGGGTTGCGGCGGCTTCTCGGCCATCACCGGCTCGAGCGTGGCCTGCGCGGCGACGATGGGGCGTATCGCCGTACCCGAGATGCTGCGTTACGGTTATTCGCCGCGCCTGTCGACTGCCTCGGTGGCGGCGGGCGGCACGCTCGGTTCGCTGATTCCGCCCAGCGTGCCGTTCGCGATCTACGGCATCTTCACCGAGCAGTCGATCTCCAAGCTGTTCCTGGCCGGTGTCGGTCCGGGCGTGTTGTCGATGGTCGGTTACCTGCTGGTGGTCTGGTTGTGGGTGCGCAAGCGCCCGCAGGACGCGCCGTCGTCGGGACTGCACTTCGTGCGCCGCGACTACCTGCTGGCGATGGTGCGTGCCTGGCCGGCGGTGTTGCTGTTCCTGATCATCGTGGTCGGCATCTATGGCGGCATCTTCACGGCGACCGAGGCCGCGGCGGTGTCGGTGGCCGTGGTGCTGGGGCTGGGCATCGTCGCCAAGCGCCTGACATGGCGGGCCTTCTTCGAGTCGCTGACCGAGGCCACGATACAGACGGCCGCGATCTTCTTCGTCGCGGTCGGCGCCAAGACCTTTGCGACCTTCATCGCGCTCACCGGTGCGGCGAACGAGGTCGTGTTGTGGATCGGCTCGCTCGGCCTGGCCGAGTGGACGGTATTGCTGGCCATCACCGGCCTGTATCTCGTGCTGGGCATGTTCCTGGATTCGCTGGGCATCCTGCTGCTGACCCTGCCGGTGATGGTGCCGCTGGTCGAAGGCATGGGCATCAACCTGATCTGGTTCGGTGTCATCGTCATCAAGATGCTCGAGATCGGCCTGATCACGCCGCCGGTGGGATTCAACTGCTTCGTCATCCACAGCGTGGTGGCGGGCAAGGCGCAGCTGCAGGACATCTTCATCGGCATCTGGCGGTTCCTGATGATGGACATCGTCGTGATGGGCCTGATCCTGGCCTTCCCGCTGATCTCTCTCTGGCTGCCGACGATGGCCGGCTGAACCATTTTTCGATTGGAGCGTACCCCGTGAGCCTCAGACTGTTGTCCAAGACCTACTGGCACGGAACCTGGATCCGTTTTCGCGAGCCGGTGGAGGAATTCGCCGCGCCGACCCAGGCCACCGTGTATGCGCATGACGGAACCCAGGTGCGCGGCCTGTACTGGACGCCCCGCAACAACCCGCGCCCGCGCGTCGTCGTGATGGCCGCGCATCCGCGGGTCGACTTCTCGCAGCATTACGCGTTTCCGGCGCTGCTGCGCGCCGGTTACGGTTGCATGGGCGCCAACGTGCGCTCGCTGGGCAACGACACCAACTGCGTCCACGAGCAGATCATCCTGGACATGGCGGCCTACGTGCGCTGGCTCAAGGAGGAACGCGGCGTCGAGCGGGTGGTCTGGCTCGGCAACTCCGGCGGCGGATCGCTGGGCGGCCTGTACCAGGCCCAGGCCAAGGCGGGTGCCGACCAGCGCATCGCGCGCACCCCCGGCGGACGGCCGACCGCGCTGCGCGACGCGGTGATGCCGGCCTTCGATGCGATGATGATCACCGCCGCCCACACCGGCCAGGGCCTGATCATGAACGAAGTCATCGACCCGTCGGTGGTCGACGAGTCCGCGCCGCTGCTGACCAACCCGGAACTCGACATGTACGACCCGGCCAACGGCTTCCGCCCGGCGCCGCAGTGGAGCGAATACGACCCGGCTTTCGTGCAGCGTTACCGCGCCGCGCAACTCGCACGCGTGGCGCGTATCGATGCGCGCGCCCGCGCCCTGATCGCCGAGCAGCTGGACGCGGAGGCCACGCGCACCGACCCGGCATTTGCCGGACTGCCGGCGGCGCGCCAGCGCGCGGTATTGCAGCGCGCCGCATTCCAGCCGGTGATGACGGTCTACCGCACCATGGCCAATCCGAACTACGTGGACCGCAGACTGGACCCGAGCAACCGGGGTTACGGCAGCCTGCTCAGCGACCGGCCGGACCTGATGAACTTCCAGCTCACCGGCTTCGGGCGCATCCAGACACCCGATGCATGGTTGTCGACCTGGTCGGGCTTGTCGAGCAACGCCAACCTGCTGCGCAACGGCCATGCCATCACCGAGCCGGTGGTGGTGGTCAACGCCGGCCGCGACATGGACGTCTATCCCCAGACCCATTCCCGCGCCATCTTCGACGCGCTGGCCAGCACCGACAAGACCTACATCGATTTCCCGAACGCGCTGCATTATTTCGAGCCCGATGCGGGCGAGGCCGACAACGCCGGCGCCCTGGAGCAGATGGCGCAACTGCTGCCCTGGCTGCAGGAGCGTGCGCCGCTGTGACGGACGCGCCCGGACCCGCCTGATGGAGAACACCATGCATACGACGATGATGAACGTCCCGCTGTCGCTCAACAGCCTGCTCGACCGTGCCGGGCAGCTGTTTTCCAGCAACGAGATCGTCTCGCGCAGACCGGACAAGACGCTGGTGCGCCACACCTACGGCGAGTGGTACCGGCGGACCCGGTCGCTGGCCGCGGCACTGAAGGCGCTGGGCATCGAAAAAGGCGACCGGGTCGCGACCCTGTGCTGGAACCACCATGCCCACCTGGAGTGTTATTTCGGCATCCCGGCGGCCGGCGCCGTGATGCACACGCTCAACATCCGGCTGGCGCCCGACGAGATCGGCTGGATCGCCGGCGACGCGCGCGACCGGGTGCTGATCGTCGACGACGTGTTGTTGCCGCTGTACCGGCAGTTCGCCGACCTGCACCGGTTCGAACACGTCATCGTGTATGCGTTCTCGGGCCAGCCGGTGCCGGACGGATTCACCGACTACGACGCGCTGATCGGCGCGGCCGACGGCGCGGCGTTCCGGTATGTCGAGCATGCCGAGACCGACCCGGTGGCCATGTGTTACACCTCCGGCACCACCGGCCGTCCCAAGGGCGTTGCGTATTCGCACCGTTCCACCGTGCTGCACACGCTGGTGGCCAGCCTGGGCGACTTCTGGGGGCTCAAGGGTTCGGACGTGGTGTTGCCGGTGACGCCGATGTTCCATGCCAACTGCTGGGGCGTGCCGTACGGCGCCGTGATGATGGGCACCAAGCTGGTGTTCCCGGGTCCGCACCTGCATCCGGAAGACCTGCTCGACCTGGTCACGGCCGAACAGCCGACCCTGTCGCTGGGCGTGCCGACGATCTGGATGGGGCTGATCCAGACCTTCGACGCGGCGCTGCAGGCCGACCATCCGCACTACGGGCGCTGGAAGCTGCCGCGCGGCATGCGTTCGCTGGTTGGCGGCGCCGCCGTGCCGGAGTCGCTGATCCGCGCCTTCGACCAGCACGGCATCTGGCTGCTGCAGGGCTGGGGCATGACCGAGACCTCGCCGCTGGCCACGGTGTCGTATCCCAAGGCCGAGCTGCGCAACGTGTCGATGGACGAACGGTACCGTCGCGCCGCCATGGCCGGCGTGCCGGTGCCGCTGGTCGACCTGCGCCTGCGCGGCGACGACGGTCAGGACGCGCCGTGGAACGGCCAGGCCATGGGCGAGATCCAGGTGCGCGGGCCGTTCATCACCGGCAGCTACCACGGCGTGCCGGTCAGCGAGGAAAAATTCACCGC
>JBFIDI010000193.1:0-9802 GCA_041581405.1 Burkholderiaceae bacterium | reverse complement strand
CCGCCCGCGCTGTCGCCGCCCACGGCCAGGCGGCTGCAACCCCAGGCGGCGAGTTGCGTCGCGGCCCAGGCGTAGGCCTGCGCGGCATCGTCACACGGCGCGGGAAAAGGATGCTCCGGCGCCTTGCGGTATTCGACGCTGAGCACGCGGCAACCGAGCTGCTGCGCCAGGTAGGCGCAGGCGGCATCATGGGTGTCGAGGTCGCCGAGCACCCAGCCCCCGCCATGGAAGAACACCAGCAGCACGTCGGCGGCATCGCCGCGCGCGCTCCCGGCGGCGGGTTGGTACAGGCGCGCCGGCAGGTTACGTCCGGGCAAGGGCACGGACAGGTCTTCGCGTTGCGCCGGCACCCGCGCCTCGGGCGGGTCGTACAACGCGATGCTGTCGCGCATGAACTGGCGCTGGCGTTGCGGCGTCAACTCGTGCGCGGGAATGGCGGCGGACCAGCTGCCGACACGGTTCAGCATGTCCCGGCAGGTCGGGTCGAGCGCGGAGGGATCGGTATCGGGGTTCATGCGGCCGAATATACGTGGCCCGCCGATGGCGCCGGCGGGCGATGGGCGCGGGGCCGGCCGCCCCGTGAAGCTGCGGCGCCGCGATGTGCCCATGGGCACTGCTGCATTCCGATGTCGAATATCTGATATCGCCACATTCCGGTTTCAATGGTACCGCCGCGTTCCTAGAATTTGCGGCAACCCGCAGCGAACACGCCGCGAACCGGGATGGCGGGTTGCATCCATTCCCCATTGAAGGAGACATCATCATGCTTGCATCGTTTTCCGTGTCACGGCGCGCCGGCGCCTTCCTGATGGCCGGGCTGCTGGCGGCCTGCGCAATGCCGCTGGCCGCGCAGGACTGGCCGAACCGCCCGATCAAGCTGATCGTGCCGCACTCGCCGGGCGGCGCCACCGACGCCGTGGCGCGGCTGGTGGCGCAGCCGCTGGGCGAGGCGCTGGGCCAGTCCATCGTGGTCGACAACAAGCCCGGCGCCGGCGGCATCCTGGGCACCGACCTGGCCGCGCAGGCGCCGGCCGACGGCTATACGCTGCTGATGCTGGTCGACGCCAACACGGTCTACCCGTCGACCAAGATCAAGCTCAACCACGATCCGGCCGCGAGTTTCGCGCCGATCAGCCTGATCGGGCGCGGCTCGCACGTGGTGGTGCTGCATCCGTCGGTGCCGGCCAACAACCTGCAGGAGCTGATCGCCTACGTGCGCGCCAAGCCCGGCGAGTTGTCGTGCGCCCTGCCGGGCGCCAACAGTCCGCAACACCTGGCGCTGGAGATGATCAAGGCCCACGCCAAGCTCGACATCACGCCCATTCCCTACAAGGGCGGCGGCCAGGCCATCACCGACATCGTGGGCGGCCAGGTCAAGTTCGGCGTGCTGGGCATGGCGCCGGCCGTGCCGCACATCAAGGCCGGCCGGCTCAAGGCGATCGCGGTCACCGGTTCGACCCGCTCGGGTGCATTGCCGGACGTGCCCACCGTGGCCGAGTCGGGCATCCCCGGCTTCGAGACCAACCAATGGCAGTCGATGGTCGCGCCGGCCGGCACGCCGCCGGCCATCGTCAACCGCATCCACGCCGAGCTGGTCA
Organism: Burkholderiaceae bacterium; assembly: GCA_041581405.1. Classification (GTDB taxonomy): domain Bacteria; phylum Pseudomonadota; class Gammaproteobacteria; order Burkholderiales; family Burkholderiaceae_C; genus CAISIP01. Next base: position 8,204 of record JBFIDI010000193.1, on the reverse strand, counting down.
AGATCATGCAGATGCCCGCGGTCAAGGACAAGCTGGCCACGATCGGCATGGACAACTCCAGCAGCGCATCGCCCGCGGCGCTGGGCACGATGATCCGCGCCGAGCTCGACCGCTGGCCCGGTGTCGTCAAGTCCGCCGGCATCAAGCCCGAATGACGACGTCCATGACCACACGACGCCCCAACATCCTGTTCATCACCTCCGACCAGCAACGCGGCGACTGCTACGGGTTCGAAGGCCGCAAGGTCAAGACGCCGCACCTGGACGACATGGCGCGTTCGGGCACGCGTTTCAATGCCTGCATCACGCCCAACCTGGTGTGCCAGCCCTCGCGTGCGTCCATCCTGACCGGGCTGCTGCCGCGCACCCACGGCGTGTCGGACAACGGCATCGAGCTGGCCGACGCGATCGGCGAGGCGGGTTTTGCCGGCAGCCTGTCGAAGGCCGGTTACCGCACCGCGATGATCGGCAAGGCCCATTTCAAGACCTCGCACACCTTCGCGCCCACCGGCTCGCCGGAATGCCGCGAGAGCAGCGCGCGTTACGGCGCTGACTGGACGGGACCCTACATGGGTTTCGACCAGGTCGAGCTGATGCTCGAGGGCCACAACATGTTCCCGCCGATGCAGCCGCCGCTGGGCCAGCACTACGAACGCTGGTACCACATGGACGGCCGCGGCGAGGAGCGCACGGCGTTGTACCGCCAGGCGGTGACGCCATCGGTGGGCGCGCACGAGACCTGGAGCTCGGCGCTGCCGGTGGCCTGGCACAACTCGAGCTGGATCGGTGACCGCACCATCGACTTCCTGCGCAACCAGGGCGAGCAGCCGTTCTGCGTCTGGGCCTCGTTCCCCGACCCGCACCATCCGTTCGACGCGCCCGAGCCCTGGTGCCATCTGCACCATCCGGACGAGGTCGACCTGCCCGAACACCGCACGCTGGACCTGGAGCGCCGGCCGTGGTGGCACCGCGCCAGCCTGGAGGGTTCGCCGAAGATGGAAAACGAGCGGCTGCGCAAGTTCCGCGAGAAGTCCTCGCGCACGCCGCACCAGTCGGACGAACAGCTGCGCCACCTGATCGCCAACTACTACGGCATGATCTCGCTGATCGACCACCAGGTCGGGCGCATTCGTATCGCGCTGCGCGAGCTGGGCCTGCACGAGGACACCATCGTCGTCTACTCCACCGACCACGGCGACTGGCTCGGCGACCACGGCCTGCTGCTCAAGGGGCCGATGGCCTACGAAGGGCTGCTGCGCGTCGGCATGTTGTTCGAGGGGCCGGGGGTGCCGGCCGGCAAGGTGGTGCAAGACCCGGTGTCCACGCTGGACCTGGCGCAGACCTTCTGCGACTACGGCCAGGCGCCGCTGGACGACAAGGTGCACAGCCGCAGCCTGCGTCCGCTGCTCGAGCGCGACGACACCAGCCGCGATTTCGCGTATTCGGAATGGGACCTGCGCGCATCACGCTCGGGGGTCGACCTGCAATTGCGCACGGTGCGCACGCAGCGCCACAAGCTGACGCTGGAGCTGATCAGCGGCGCCGGCGAACTCTACGACCTGCAGGAAGACCCGGGCGAGATGCACAACCGCTTCGACGACGCGGCGCTGGCCTCGGTGCGACGCGAGCTGCAGGACATGATCGCCAGCCGGCCCGACGACGCCTGCGCGCCGTTGCCGCAGGTCGGCATGGCCTGAGCCGCGTGCCGCGCTGCCGCGCAGCCGCGGCGCGGCACGCCGCTCACTGTCGGGTCACGAGCGGCGTCAGGCCGTGCCCGGCGATGAATCCCTGGTGCATCTGCAAGATGGCCTGGCCGGTGCGGTTGATGCTGACGTCGGCCAGCGTCAGCGCATTGAGCTCCTCGTAGAAACCCCGCAACGCCTTGTCGAGCGCGCCCTTGAGCCGGCAGCGCCCGTGCAGGCCGCACAGCGGTTCGGTGCAGTTGACCAGGCCCGAGGGCCCTTCGAGGGTCCGCAGCACGTCGCCGATGCGCAAGGAGTCGGAGGCAACCGCCAGCCGCAAGCCGCCGGCGCGGCCGCGCTGGGTGCCGACCCATCCGAGCTGGCCGAGCCGGTGCGCCACCTTGACCACATGGCTGCGCGGCAACGCGAACTGCTGGGCGATCTCGCCCACGGTCACGGCTTCCTCGCGATCCTCGACCGTCAGGTACATCAGGACGCGAAGGCCAATATCGGTGAAGCGGGTCAGATGCATCGTGCCTGGATCCAAGGGTCTCCGTATGCCCGCATCGTAGCACTCCCATGCACCGACTGGTGCATCGCGCGCTTGGTGCAGCAGCATGCGCTGGTGCGCGATTTGCACCAGCGTGGTGTACGCCGACGCCCGCGCACGGCGGCCGCGTCGCCGTCGATTTCGGGCCGCGCACGGCCTTAAGTTGCATTTGAAATCGATATTTTGAGAGGGAAACCGGCCGATCGCGGCGAGCGCCGTGGCGGCCCTCGCGCGCCGCTCGCGCCGGCGTGGCACACAACTTGCAAAAAGCGGCTCCGAATACCGATCGTCGTTGTTCCCAGAGTCCGTTCCCGCAGGAGTTCGACCATGCACGTTCCCGACGCCATGCAGCCCGCGCCGCGCCCCGACAAGGCCGTCGGCATGCCTGCCGAACCCGGTATTCACCACGCCCGCAGGCGACCCGCGTAAAGGCGTCGCCGCAGCATGACGCAGCCACGGAACGAGGAGCGCGACGGCGGCTCCGATGCAGCAGGGCGCGCCGCGCCGGTCGTCGTCGTCGGCGCCGGGCCGGTGGGCGTGCGTTTCGTGCAGGCGCTGCATGCCCGCGACGCCAGCTGTCCGGTGGTGCTGTACGGACGCGAACCCTGGGAGCCCTACAACCGGGTGCAGCTCTCGACCTTCATGAGCGGCGAGACGCACTGGGAGCAGTTGCAGCAGGGACTGGAGTTGCCGCCGTCACCGGTGCTCGAGCGCCGGCTGCATTGCGAGGTGGTGCAGATCGACGGCGCGCGGCGCCGCGTGCTCGACGGCACGGGTCGCTGGCAACCGTATGGCACCCTGGTGCTGGCCACCGGTTCGCGTGCACGCGTGCCCGACCTGCCCGGCATCGGCCAGGCCCATGTGTTCGTGTTGCGCGACCTCAACGATGCCCAGGCACTGCTGGCGCGGCGCACGCGCAGCGTGCATACCGTGGTGCTCGGCGGCGGGCTGCTCGGGCTCGAGGCCGCGCGCGCGATGCAACGCTTCAACACCCGTGTCACGGTACTGGAACACGGCACCCGGCTGATGGGGCGCCAGCTCGACGAGGGCGCGGGCGCGGCCTTGCGCCGCAGGCTCGAAGCCGGCGGCCTCGTCGTGCGCACCGGCGTCGCGGTCAAGGCCGTGCGCGGCCATGGCAGCGTGCAGGGCGTGGAGCTGCGCGACGGCGAGATCATCGCCTGCGACACCGTGATCGTCGCGGTCGGCATCGTGCCCGAACTGCGCCTGGCGCGGGACGCCGGCATTGCCGTGGGCCGCGGCATCCGGGTCGACGACAACATGCGCACCAGCGATCCCGACGTGCTGGCGCTGGGCGAATGCTGCGAACACCGCGAGCAGGTGTTCGGGCTGGTCGCGCCCGGCCTGGAGCAGGCCGAGGTGGCCGCCCATACCGTGCTCGGCGGCACCGCGCACTACACGGCTTCGCTGGTGGCGACCCGGCTCAAGGTGGCCGGTACGCCGGTGTTCTCGATCGGCGACATCGACCCCGCGCTGTCGCGCGAGCCGCTGCACACCACGACCTACTCCGGCCCCGACGGCGTGTACCTCGCGGTGACCATGGTGCGTGGCCATCTGGTCGGCGCGGTTGCCGTCGGCCCCTGCGACGACATGCATCGGCTGCAGGAGGCCGTACTGCAGCGGCGCCGCGTGTGGCCCTGGCAACGCTGGCGCCTTGCGCGCACGGGCCGGTTGTGGGGCGAGGCGCAAGCGGCCAGCGTGGTCGACTGGCCGTCGGATGCCATCGTCTGCCAATGCAACCAGGTCTGCCGCGGCCCGCTCGGCGACGCCATCGCGCAGGGCAACACGACGGTTGCCGCGCTGGGCCGGCACACGCGGGCCGGCACGGTGTGCGGGAGCTGCCGTCCGCTGCTGGCCGAACTGCTGCAGCACGGTGTCGGCAACAGCGGCATCCTGGCGCCGGTGCGCGGCTGGCGCACGCTGGCCGGCGGCGCACTGGCCAGTGCCATGCTGGGCCTTCTGCTGTGGGCCGTGCCGGGCTGGGCCTACTGGGAAACGGTGCAGGGCCCGATCGGCTGGCAACGGATCTGGACCGATGCGACCTGGAAGCAGCTCAGCGGCTACGCCGTGCTCGCGCTTGCGGCCGTCGGCCTGACGATGAGCCTGCGCAAGCGCGTCAGCCGCCTGGGCGCCGGGGACTTCGACCTGTGGCGCGTGGCCCATGGCGTGCTGGGTGCGGCCGCGATGCTGGTGCTGGCGGTACATACCGGCGCACGCCTGGGCGCCGGCCTGGACTTCGCGCTGGTGATGTGTTTCGTCGGCCTGACGCTGGTGGGCGCGGCCGGGGCCTGCGTCATCGCCGGCGAGCACCGGCTGCGGCCGGCGCTGGTGCGGCGCTGGCGCCAGGCCAGCGTGTGGACCCACATCGTGTTGTCGTGGCCGGTGCCGGTGCTGCTGGCGCTGCACATCGTCAAGAGCTACTGGTTCTGACCGGCCATGGCACAACAACGATCGAACCGGCGTCACTGGTTGTTCTGGGGGCTGCTGACCCTGCTGCTGGCGGCCTATTTCGGCATCGGCCTGGCGTGGTCCGGCGCCGCCCATCACGCGTTCTGGCAACCCGCGCGCGCGGCGCTGGTACCGGGGCCGAGCACGCACGGACACCACCAGATCGAACTGGCCTGCGAGTCCTGCCACACCGCGCCGTTCGGTGCCGGCACGCTGATGCAGCAGGCCTGCACCGGCTGCCATGGCAAGGCCATGGACGAGGCCAACGACAAGCACCCGGCGCGCAAGTTCAACGATCCGCGCAACCTGTTCCGGCTCGAGAAGATCGACGCCACGGCCTGCGTGACCTGCCACGTCGAACACCGCCCGCGCGTGACCAAGGCCATGGGGCTGACGCAGCCGCTGGACATGTGCGCGCACTGCCATTCCGGCAAGGACGAGATGCCGCCCAGCCACGCGGAGCTGCCCTTCAACGGCTGCCTGGCCTCGGGTTGCCACAACTACCACGACAACCGCGCGCTGTACGAGGACTTCCTGCTCAAGCATGCCCATGCACCGGCGCTGCTGGACAAGCGCACGGTGCCCGCGCGCGGCCTGCTCGAGGCCCTGCAGCAACGCATGGCCTATCCGATGGACAAGTACCCGTTCGAGCGCGTGGCGGCGGACAAGGCCGACGCACCGGCGAGCTGGAAGACCCTGCGCCAGGCGGGCGCGGCCGCGCCGGGCCACGCCGATGCGCTGGACACCGGCCACGCCCGGGCCGGCGTGAACTGCAGCGGCTGCCACCAGGTCGGCGCCAACCTGCCCGCGGGCGCCACGGCGCCACCCGATGCCGGACAGTGGGTGCAGCGGCCCGCGACACCACAGGCCTGTGTCGGTTGCCACGCGGAAGAGGTCAAGGGTTTCGGCAGCGGCCTGCACGGCATGCGCAGCGCCGCCGGGCTGGCGCCGATGACACCGGCACTGGCACGCCTGCCGATGAAACCCGATGCCGGCCACCAGGCGCTGACCTGCACCAGCTGCCATGGAGCGCATGCCTTCGAGACCACCACCAAGGCCTCGGTGGACGCCTGCCTGGCTTGCCACGACGACTCGCACAGCCGCGCCTACCGGCAGTCGCGCCACTTCCAGCTGGTGCAGCAGGAACAACGCGGCGAACTGCCGGCCGGCTCGGGCGTGACCTGCGCCACCTGCCACATGCCGCGCATGCGGATCGAGGGCGAGGAAGGATCACGTCCGGGCGTGCAGCACAACCAGAGCCTGACGCTGCAGCCCAACTCCAAGATGGTGCGACCGGTCTGCCAGAGTTGCCACGGCCTGGGTTTCGCACTCGACGCGCTCGCCGACCGCGCCCTGATCACGCGCAACTTCCAGGGCCAGCCCTCGGTGCACGTGACCAGCATCGAGATGGCGCTGCGCAAGGACGCCGCCGACAAGGCCGCGCGCGCGGCGGCCGACGGCGCGGCGGCGAAGAACCCGCCGTGACCCGCCGCACGTACCGATCCCGTTTGTTCCATCAACCACCCAGGAGAAGCCCATGAAGCCCCAGTCCGTACGCCAGACCCTCGTTGCCGCGCTCGTCGCGGGAACGGCCCTGACCGCCACGTCGCAGTCGATATCGCCGCAGACCATGACCGATGCCCTGCATGCGGTGATGTCGGCCGACCGTACCGTCTACACCAAGCTGATCGTCAACCGCCTGCAACTCGAGGAGAAGGTCATCGAAGCCAGCGAGCACTGGAAGGACGAGAAGGCCCTGGTGCTGCCGGCCCAGATGTTCCGCTACGGCGCGGAGGAAGTCGCCAAGACCAACAAGACCTTCAGCTACTCGCTGCTGTCGTTGTGGCCGATCAACAAGCAGAACGCGCCGCGCACCGACGCCGAGAAGCAGGGCCTGCAATACGTCGTCGACAACCCGACCAAGGCCTTCTACAAGGAGGAAACCCTGGGCGGCAAGAAATTCTTCACCGCCGTCTATGCCGACCGCGCGGTTGCGCCGGCCTGCGTGAGCTGCCACAACGACCACAAGGACACGCCACGCAAGGACTTCAAGATCGGCATGACCATGGGCGGCGTGGTCATCCGCGTCCCGATCCAGTAAGCCCATGCGCGCCGCACCGAAACCACCACGTTCCCTGCGGTGCGCCGCAGCGCTGCTCGCCCTGGGAGCGGCGCTGTCGGCCGGCACGGCGCAGGCCGACTTTCCGCAGGTCCCGGGGCTCGAGCAGGGCCGCAAGATCTGGCTCGACAACTGCTTCGGTTGCCATGGCGACGGCCTTGCCGGCGCGCCGCCGGTGACCGACCCGAAGGCCTGGGCACCCCGTATCGCCAAGGGCCGGCCGATGCTGTATTCGCACGCGCTCCAGGGCTTCTTCGGCGCCGACAGCGCCATGATGCCGCCGCGCGGCGGCAACGCGGCGCTGACCGATAACGAGGTCCGCGCGGCGGTCGACTACATGCTGCATCTCGTCACGCCCTGAACCCCCGCACCCACTGTCCGACTCCACCCACCCGAAGGAAACTCCCATGACACCCGAACAGATCACCCTCGTCAAATCATCCTGGCTCAAAGTCGTGCCGATCAAGGAAAAGGCCGCCGAGCTGTTCTACGGCAAGTTGTTCGAACTCGACCCGACGATCAAGCCCCTGTTCAAGGGCGACATGAAGGAGCAGGGCCGCAAGCTGATGGCCATGATCAACACCGTGGCCGTGAACCTGGACAAGCTCGACACCCTGGTGCCGGCGGTGCAGGACCTGGGCCGGCGCCATGGCGACTACAACGTCACGCCCGCCCACTACCAGACCGTCGGCGCGGCCTTGTTGTGGACCCTGGGCGCCGGGCTCGGCGACGCCTTCACCGACGACGTCAAGGGCGCCTGGACCGAGGCCTACACCACCTTGTCGGGCGTGATGATCGGCGCGGCCCAGCCGGCCTGAGAGCGGCCCGGCGCCTGCGGCCCGACCCGCGGGCGTCTCACATGGCCTCGGGCAGGCGCGCGCGCCAGTCCGGCGCCGGGCGGAACGCGCGGATCTGCTCGGCGATACATTCGACGGCCGGCGTCGGATGGCGCCGCGCCGCCAGCGCCAGGTGGTAGGTGTGGCGCAGCTCCGGGCTCACCAGGCGCGCCGCGGCCAGCTCGCCGCGCGCCACCTCGAGGTAGACCGTCGGCCATGCCGCGACCGTGCACAGGTCGCCACTGGCCACGACACGCTTGATCAGGCCCACGGCATTGATCTCCAGCACGACCCGCAGTGCCATGCCGCGCCGGCTGGCCTCCTCCTCGACCAGCACGCGCCCGCCGTTGCGCGCCGTCGACAACACGAGGTCGATGCCGGCCAGGCGGCCGAACGGCACGCTGGCGCGCGCCGTGTGCGCCGCGCCGGCACGCGACACCAGCAGCAGCGGCACCGAGAACAAGGGACGCGAGTCGGCGATGCCCGCGGCCGGCGCGCGCGACAACACGCCGAGGTCGCAGCGCCCATCGCCGAGCCACTCCTCGATCTGGT
>JBFIDI010000192.1:0-9821 GCA_041581405.1 Burkholderiaceae bacterium | reverse complement strand
TATCGTCCGGCGAGCAGTCGTCGACGATGATCATCTCCCAGTGCGCATGGGTCTGCGCCTGGACCGAGCGGATCGTGTCGCCGACAAATCGGGCGGCCTTGTAGGCCGGCGTGACGATCGATACCAGCGTGTCCTTATCCATGCTGTCCCGTTTCATTGTTCGTGCGCGTCTTGCCATGCAACAACCACCGGGCTTGCCAGCGGTCTCCCAGAGCCAGCAAGGCGGGTTCCATCCGCCAGAAAAACAGGAACAGGATGACCTTTCCCCAGAACGTATATGCCACCAGGAAATTGGTCATGCCACCGACATAGAGAATGAAAAATGCATAAAGCACATAACCTGCAAAAAACGCGGTAAAAAGACGCCCGTGGATCATCGAGACCAGCCACTTTCGAAGCAGCCACGCCGTCAATATGCCGACCAATGCAATCGATGGCCAGGCCAACCAGGGGCCCAACAACTCGAATAACACCTCCGGATAACCGCCGGCCACCTGGCTGCCCTGACTCTTGAGTTCCGCCGCCCTGTGCTCGCCCATTTCGCGCAGCATCAAGTACCGCACGCCCTTGTTCCCATCGAAGGCAGTCGGAATATCGAACATGAATCGCGCGGCCCAATCCGGGCGCCAGTCGCCCTGCTCGACAACACGGCTCCAGGTGACGAACCACATCTGACTCGGCTGGACCAGCACGCGCTGAAGAAGCTTGACTGTGATGCTCGACGGATCAAACGCCCCGGACTCGACGTCCTTCGGTTCCGAAGGCTCCTGAGCCACCGTCGATGTCGATTCAATATCTTCTGGTGTGACCACGGCGGGGGCGGTTGCAACGACCTGCGCATCGGATGGCAATGGTTTCGGCAACGAGGCTGATTTGACAGGCGTCGGCTCCGCTGCTTTTTCAGCCTGCCACAAGGCCGCGCAGTAACCTCGATCGGACCGCACATTGATATACGAATGCGCAATAGCGGCAGCCACGAGCAACGTCACCAGAACCAGCAGCCCCAGCCAGGTCGTCGGCCGGGCCATCATCCGCGCGACGGCTCCTCCGCCCTCGCTCGGCGGCAACCTGCCGGCCTTCCGCAATACAAGAATCGCCGCAAAAGGCATTGCGTAGAACGTCACCAGTTTGTAGAAGCCGGAGTATCGCTCTCCCGTGAGCAAGCCATAACAAAACAGCGCCCCCACTATTCCCAGAAAGCGCCAACTGAAAACCCCTCCTTGTATGCGGGGATAAACGGTGAATACCCCCAGTTGCAGCGCCATCAATGCGCCATATTTGAAATAAGCACGGTGCAGCGACCCCGCATGCAGTTGCGCGTATTCATACCGCTCGAGGCAGGAGAATATTGGAATGTTCCCACGCGCGATCAGGTCAACATACATTCCAGCCACGAACAGCGACATGGCGAGGAAAAACAGGTTGCCAAGACTGACCATGCCTTGATTCCGCGGTCGGGGCTGCCAAGCCCGCAACGCGTCGGAAAAGGCCCGAGGTCGCAGGACAACGATCCATGCGACCAAGGTCATCAGGACCGCCAAGCCATACGCCTGCGCAGCTGATGCACTGAAGATGTCACGGCCGATTTCCGAAGCAAATACCGGCCCCGCCCAATCAATATAGATGGCAGAAACCAACCGCCAGCCAAATGCCACGAACAGAAAACAAAAAGACAACGCCACGATGTTTCGCCGCAACACCGTCCATATCATCAACAATAATGCCAAGCAACTCAGAAACATCAATCACTCAATCCTGAAGTCAAGGCGAAGGACAACCATGCCCGCGATCGCAGCCATGCTGAATCAGCGCACCGCACATCAAATTCCCGCATAACCGGCAGCCACTTCCGACACATTCATTCCGTTGCAACGGTCACATCGGGCCCGACCCCGTCCAAAACCACGTCGTCCTGGGTCGCCACAATCATGGAGTGCGTGAAAGCACGCACCTGCTCCTTCTGGGTCGTGTACAACTCCCCAGGCAAGCACTGTCGCCAAACTGCTTCAAAATATCGATCGACGTCGCCGGAGTCGAAGCGCATGCGGGATGAACCCATTGCTGCCCGCAAGGACTCATTGAGGTTGCTCAGTTTGTCGACGTGACAGACAAACGGCGAATCGGTATAGAAGGCATCCCCAAGAACGATGACGGGTTTGCCGAGCAGCATTGCTTCCGCGCCCGACTTGCTGTTTACCGATACGACGGCATCGGCTGCCGTCATGAGGCGGTAGTTGTTCACGTCCGGCGCGATCAGGTGCAGGTTGTCGTATCGGAGCATGAGCTGGCGCAGGCGGGCGGCATCGATCGCGCCAATCATCGCCGGATGCTCCTTGATCGCAACCCGATGGGTATGCGGGACAGCTCGCGCAATGTAGTCGATCAATGCCAACTGATCGAGATACTGCGGAGAGCGAAGTGTCAACGCCATGTCGCCGGGGACATGCAGCGGGTAATAAATGAAGGGTCCCAATGCATCGAGTGGGGTGTAATGGCGTCTCAGTCGAACACTGTTCGTCAGCATCCGCAGGTGCGCCCTGACATACGAGCCAATGTAGCCAAACTCCTGGCGCTTCCCTTTTACATACTTGTCGACGATCTTGGTGAACAACCGCCGTACATTACGCAAGTTGACGATCTTTCTCAGCGCAGGCGCGTACTGATGCTTGTCCTTTTGCGGAATCACGACGGTTCCGTCGCGCCGGGCGGCAGCCAGATAGGATTCCATGTCGGCCGAGAGCTGACCGGCGGATTCCTGTCTGATTTTCATTGCCGCAAAGGTGTTCCGCAGCATAAACAAGCGCCCCTTGAAGAAGGCAGGCTCGATGAACCAGTGGTCCATACCCTGTGCGCGCGCGGCGAAGAAGCAACCGACCACAGACAGGAATCCGCCAAGTTCCTGGACCATGCATGTTGATTCGCCCGGCTTCGACCATGCCTTGCAGGCGTGATCTCCAAGCGCCAATGCGCGCAGCAATTTGCTTCGCAGTTCATGGCCATCCTGCACGCCAAACGCGAAACGTTCGTGACTCAACCAGTAGTTGAGGTCTTGCATCCCGTACCGATGCATCGCCGCGTCCATCGCCGCGTCGGACGTATCCACGCCATCGTCGACATCAGAAAGACAATAGACCGTGAACCCGCTGGAGCGCAGCATTTCGGTGCTTCGGTCGTCGAACGACACAAAAGCCACGTCATGCTCCAGCCGCGACAACTCCCGGCCAACGAGAGCCCAGAACGCCGTCTGATATTCGGCCAGAGTCGATATCAGGAATCTCTTTTTTTCTCTCATCACATCCACTTGAAACTTGTTGGCGGAGCCCAGCGTGGACCCCGGCTGCGTCCAGCATTGCCAGCGAGATGGCTCAGCTCGAATACGGGATCACCAAGACAAAAGGCGCCCATCATTCCGGCAACAGCACGCTGCGCACCACATCGCTTTCCGAGCCTTCGAGCAAGAAACGCGGCGCGGGTTCGGGGTAAAGCCGTGGCACCGATATGAATGTGGCGGTATACAGCAATCGTTCATGGCCCGGGGCCAATCTGCTGCCCATGTGAAGACACCGTGAGGTTTCCACGATGAACACCGACAGGGCGGGCGCCACCATGGACTTGACATCGTCGGACTGCACTTTGCCGTTGACAAGGACGTCGCTTTGATGACTGCGCATCGTGAATCCGAACCGGTCCGACGCCGGGCCGGTGATGAACGTGAGCGGCCCGTCCTCGAGGGAATCGACGTTTGTCAGGTAGACGAACAACTTGATGACCCGTGTGTCGTCATGGTCCCGGTGCCACAACTGCGAGTAGGCCAGTGGCTTGCCGGTATCCCGCGACAAGGTCAGCAGCACATAGTCCAGTCGCGGCAGTTCGCCATACACCCGTGACAGGATGCCGATGACCGCCGGTTGCAATGCGAACGCGGCAAATGGGTTGTTGGCGCGCAACGCACCCTCGTGCATTTCCTCGTCCAGCAAACGCGTCCAGTAATCCTTGTGCGACGACTCCTGCGACACGTCACGGGACAAGGCACGCGCATGCAATGGAGAGGCAGCACGGGCAAGCGCGTCCAATGAAGCCTGATCGACCGCCTCCGTGACCACGGCATATCCGAATTCATTGATCTGGCGCGCCAACCGTTCCTGCAAAGCCGTCGTGGGCACGGCTGCCGCCATCTGCTTGCGGCGACGCACCTGCCGTTGACGCAACGCGCGGCGAATCGCCTTGATCACCGAGGCCGCGGGCGTGCGGTACAAATGCCACCGCAAGCGTGGCCACAGTGCGCTTCGTTTCTTCGTCATATTCTTGAATCTCGTTATCTATACCTCAAATGGGCTTGCGACTTGCCCATTTCCTCCCCACGAACGCCTGAAGGCGCTGGCGTTGGACCGCTGAAAGTACCAAGAAGTAACACCCGACCCAGCATGCCGCGGTCCAAGCCGCCATCGCCAGCCCTAGCGAAAGTGGCCCCATTATCCAACCCTGCAGACCCCACCCCGGCAAAACCAGTGCCACCGCCACCACGCCGATTCGCATGAGGCGCTTGCCCGCATGTTCGGCGGTTTTCAACTCCGTGGCGATCAACCGCATTTGCCAGAAGAACGTGATGGAAGTTGCGACAACCTGCCCCACGATGAATGCCTTTTCCTGCAGTACCGACAACCCGGCGAGCGCAATGGCGAACTGCAGCGCGATCTGCAACAAGACCAGACGGTTCATTGCCGCCAGTGCGGCAGGCCTGACAATCAGGGCCGCGCCACCAAAGCCCACCAACACACCCAATGCCGGCACGATGAACATCAAGGCCTGCCACAGCCAGAGGTGCGCAAATGCGTCGCCGAGCCACACCTGCAACAACGGCTTCGAAAAAACGACCGCAGCAGCGATCGGAGGCAATGCAACCAGTCCTGCCGTCAGGGCGCCGCTCTGGCCGAGTCTCGTCAGCCCCTTGTCGTCGGCATCCGACTCCAGCCTCGCCGCCACGGGAAGCACGGTAGAACTCAGCAAACCCAGCACCGTCTTGGCAAATCGCGGAAGCCGCGTCAGAGCATCGAACACGCCCAGCGAAGCCGGCCCCAGCAGCACACTGATCAGCAATGGAGAAGACTGCGCCTGCGCGACGCCCATGCACTTGTTGCTCACCATCAACCGGGCCCGCATCCGGAACGCATCACGCTCGGCGGACGTCGGGTAGGCAAACTGCAACTTCCACGATCGCAGGGAACGCGCCGCAACAAACAGTGCAACCAGGGCGCGAACCCACAAGGACAACAGCAAGGCGTAACAGACCGCGTCAAATTGCCAGCCGAGCCAGACCGCGGCAATAGCAAGACCGGAATAAATGATCGACGCAAGAACCTCGATGGCTCTTTGCATGGCGTAATTTTCCTGACCCTTGACGACCCCCTCGAAGACCAGGGAGGAGAAAAACACCGGCATCGAGACGGCGGTGAACTGCATGACACGGGCGAAAGCCGCTTGGTGTTCGGCCGGCACCGACAACCAGGCCGACATCCAGAACGATGCGACGAACAACGCGGCACCACTGAGCAAACCCAGCACCACCGCCACGCCAAGCGCCATGCAAAGCTCCCGCCCGCAGGAGGAGCGATCGGCCGCCACACGCGCCTTGGCCACCGATTGCGTCACGTATTCGCCGACACCGAAGTCAACTGCGGCGAGTACGGCCAGCGGCAGGAACATCCTGGCCATGATGATCAGGCCGAAACCGGCGAGGCTGTATGCATGCACGAGTATCGGCACCAGCAACAGGCCGATCAGCCCCGTAAAGAAAAACGCGATGGCGGTGATCGCCACGTTGCGGAACAGGGCAAACAGCATGGTCAGGCGCGAACTCCGCTGCCGCCGTTCGGCGCGTGGCCTTCATCCAGCGCGCCATCGCGACGTGTCGCTGGCCCGGAACCGCGGGACGAATCAGGCAACGGCTGGCTCCCAGACAACCAGGGTTGGAGCATTTCTGATCGTCGGAGCGAAGCCGAGACGCTCGATGGCCAGTATGCGGATCACACCCCTGGCTTCCAGCCTCTTCGCGACTGAGACGATGTCATTGAGATAGTGCTGGCGCCAGATGTAGGAGACCGTTACCAGGTCCTTCAGCGAGAAACGCGAGTACAACTCGGCGGTCGGCTCTATGTGGATCACGCGCCTGACCCCGGAGCGCACCAGCGCAGTCAGTACGGCCTCCGTATGCGCGGGCAATTGCTCCAGGCAATAGAACGAGAATGCCGTTGCGCCACGCAATTCGGCAAAGCCGGCCGACGAAGGATCAAGCAGATTGATCGGAGTCGCCGAAACATGCGTCAACTGGTAGTGCTGCGCAACGATGCGCGTGACCTCGATGCCCGTTTTCGACAGTTCCAGCCCTCGCAAGCTGCTCCATCGCGAGTCACATGCGAGCGCAAAAAGGTTGCGGCCGGCGCCGCTTCCGATTTCGACCAGGTCGGCGACATCGCCGGCGTGCCTGGCGAGCACATCCGACAGGCATTGGGTGCGATACGCATAGTATTCCCGCTGGCTGATCTCCACAAGCCGATGGTCGACGGTCGCCACGATGGCACGGTCACTGGCAGGCACCACGTAGTCGCGCAGCGTGGGCGCGCGCTCCCACGCCCGCGCGTTCATCTGGTCGAGCCATTCTCCCCGGTCGTAGTCGCTGGCAACCTGGGCGCTGTCGCGCTTCCTGCGACGCAGGATCTTGTGCCCCAGGTCGACCAGCAACGATCGCAAAAGAATCAGGATGGCGCGCCAGGGTGCCAGCGGCGTCACTGCGGGAGACTGGTTGTTGTTCGGATTGGTCATCGATATTCCTGAATGGGCTCGGCGGCACGGCACACATCCGAGCCCTTGGTGATGCCGATTGCACATGATCGCGGCAGCATCGGTCGGGCGGGATGGAGCCAGCCGTCAATAAGTAGACGGGTTGTCGCGCATCGGCGCAGAATTCCTGGACACACGCACGGCCGTGCCGCTGGCAAGCCGTGAGGGAGCAACACGGGATCCGTCGGCCACCTGCAGCCTGACGGCGTCCGGCTTGGCTGCGGAGAGGCGATCCAGGGCGCCACGGACCTCGGCCTCACCGAATCGTTTTGCCGTTCGCCTTTGGGCCAGCGTCTGGTCACCCAGCCGCCGTCGCATCGCACTGGCCAGTCGATATCCGAGCAAGTGTCTCGACCAATGCACCAGCCGGCCGCGCAACGACAAGCCAGCCACGTGCGGGTCGCGAAGCGTTCCTCGATCGAAATCCATCAGCGCTTGTGCCACACGTTGCGCCGAGAGGCCATCGATGGCATGGTAGACACTGGAGATCACGTGCTGGCGGCGCGCCGCCACCGCAGCATCGGCGGCTGGGCGCTGCCCCTGCAACACGGCCCCCACCATTGTGACCAGTTCATCGATCGACCCCGCATGCCGGCTCACCTCGGACGGGGCCGGAACCCGCAATGCCGGTGTGTCCAGCCACGCCAGCGACAACGCCTCGCGCCCGAGCATGGCGGCTTCCACCGCCGTCGAGCAATTGAGGTGCAGCAACAATGCGCACTGGTTCAGCCACTGGATCGACGTGCCTTCCTGTCGAAGCTGGAAGTTGGGCTTGTCCTGGAGCGACTGGTATGCGTCGACACTCTCGAACGGGTGGGGCCTGAGCACGAATTGCTGCTCGGGGAATCGCGCGAGCAGCACCTGCAGCATCGCAACGACACCATCGAGCGCGACTTTCGCATCACGGATATAGGCGTCGGCGAAACCGGCACTGAATCCGGCCTGCATCATGCTGCGTTTTTCCCCGTCCGCTCCACTCGAAAACCGGGGATTGACCACGGGGAAGTTGGTATTGACCAGTACGAAGCCCGGCGCCACCGATGTCGGCGGCAAGGTGTTTCTCCATGGGTCCGCACAGTAGTCGTAACGCGGGCATCCGGTCAGGCGCAAGGCACCGGCCGGAACCCTGCCATCCTCCTGCAAGGCCGCCATCTGCCCGTCACCCCAGACGCAATACAGGTCGCACAGGTCGGCGCCGCCACTCTGGCCGACCATCCCGGCGAATTCCTGCGCCGTCTTGCCGCCGGCACCTTCGGTATCGAGCACGCACACGGACATCCCGGCACGGCGGTAGAGCCGGACCAGGTCGAGATTATTGGGCCGGATGTAGTTCATCACCACCCAGTCGGGACGGATCGCGAACACGTCGAAACCCTGTTCGTACATCGGCACCAGCCAGACCTCGGCACCACGTTGCGCCAGTTGCCAGGCGAGCAGAACGATGCCGTCGAGATCGCGCAGCGGGTTGTCGACGATCAGGCAGACCTTGAGCGCCATGGCGGCTCAGACCAGGTCCCACGACATGGGAGTGCCCCGCTTGGCGTCCTTCGCGATCCGGCGCCCGAGCAACTGGTCGAGGAATTTCGGCGCCATGCCGTAGCCGGGACGGATCGCGCGCAGGTTCTCGGCGGTCAGCAGATCGCCGGCCTTGAGATCCGCGCAGATATACAGCGACCGGCGAAACACCATCGACTTGCGCTCCGCCTCCGAGGCGCCGTACTGGACTTGCCCCAATCCCTGCCATGCGCGTTCGGTTTCGCTGACCAGCGCACGCAGTTCGTGCGGCTCGAGCGAGAACGTCGAATCCACGCCGCCGTCGGCCCTGCGCAGCGTGAAGTGTTTCTCCACGACCGTGGCGCCCAGCGCGACGCTGGCCACCGCCACGCCAACCCCCATGGTGTGATCGGACAGGCCCACCTCGCAGTCGAACATCTGGCGCATGTGCGGAATGGTTGCAATATGGGTGTTGTCCGCCGTGGCCGGATAGGTGCTGGTGCACTTGAGCAGGACCAGCTCGCGGCAACCCGCCTCGCGAGCCGCACGCACGGTCTCGTCCAGTTCGGCGATCGAGGCCATCCCCGTGGAGATGATCATGGGTTTTCCGGTCGCGGCGACCTTGCGGATCAGCGGCAGGTCGGTGTTCTCGAACGACGCGATCTTGTAGCAACCGACGTTCAGGCTCTCCAGGAAATCGACCGACGTCGCATCGAAAGGCGTGCTGAAGGGAATCATGCCGCGCTCGCGCGCACGCTCGAAGATCGCCGGGTGCCAGTCCCAGGGCGTGTGGGCCTCCTGGTACAGGGCATACAGGGACTTGCCCTTCCACAAGGACCCGGGGTCGGAGATGAAGAATTCGCCCTGATCGAGGTCGAGCGTCATCGTATCGGCCGTATAGGTCTGGATCTTCAGTCCATGCGCGCCGGCGTCCGCGGCCGCGTCCACGATCTCCAGGGCCCGTTCCAGCGACTGGTTGTGGTTGCCGGACATCTCGGCGATCACGAACGGGCGATGGCCCCGCCCGATCTTGCGCCCCGCGATCTCCACGTCAGTGGTTTTCATAACATCACTTCGCTTTCTCGATATTCAGGATGTACCGATGACCCCGGTACTCGAAATAGGCCGGATGCCGGTTCGCATCGGCGACCCGCAGCAGGTCGAACTGCTCGGCCAGCGTCTTGTCCGGATCCAGTTGGCTGTCGGCCGGACTGCGCTTGCGCAGGTACGGCCCCGGCTCGCCGGTCTGCGGCCGGGGCGAGATCCGGTCGAAGTCCTCCACCGCCTGCGTCATCAGCTGCAGTTCGACGTCGAACAGCTTCTGGTTGATCTCGGGCAGCAGTTCATGGCCCTGCAGGTGAAAGGTGCCGCGCAACCACACCGGCCCGCTGTCGACCGGCTCCGCCGCCTCGAGCAGGCACACGGTGATCTCCGTGGCGCCGCCCAGGATCGCCCAGACATGGGGCGACCATC
Organism: Burkholderiaceae bacterium; assembly: GCA_041581405.1. GTDB lineage: Bacteria > Pseudomonadota > Gammaproteobacteria > Burkholderiales > Burkholderiaceae_C > CAISIP01. The sequence goes on along the minus strand of JBFIDI010000192.1, from coordinate 17 downwards.
CGCGGCCCTTGGGCAGG
>JBFIDI010000191.1:0-9825 GCA_041581405.1 Burkholderiaceae bacterium | reverse complement strand
CCCGCGCGCTGGCGGCGGAGTGGGCCGCCAGTCCCGCGTCCTTCAGTGCGCAGCTGGCGGCGATCGTCGAGCGCGGCCGCCGCTATACCGGCTCGGAGCACCTGCAGGCGCTGCAGTTCGTCGGCCAGGCCCGTCCCGGGTTCGACGACTTCATCGGTCGCTGGGACGCGCTGCTGGTTCCCTGTGTCGACGGGGAAGCACCGCCCGGGCTGTCGCATACCGGGCCGTCCGCGCTCCAGTCGCTGTGGACCCTGCTCCACGCGCCCACGGTTTCGATGCCGTCGTACCGCGGGCCGGCGGGCCTGCCGGTGAGCATTCAGCTCGTCGGGCCCCGATATGCCGATGCCAACCTGCTTCAGGCCGCACTGCACGTGGGGGCTGCACTCGGTGCAGTGGCCGCGCCCATGCCGGCCGAATCACCAGAGGGGACACACCCATGAAGTTCAGCAATTCTTTCCCGGTCTCACTGTCGCCCGCGCAAGCCTGGCCGGTGCTGCTGGACGTTCAGGCCGTGACACCCTGCATGCCCGGAGCGCAGGTCACGGAGGTGGTCGACGAAAAGACGTTCAAGGGGACCATCGCCGTGAAGCTCGGCCCCGTGGCGCTGCTGATGAACTGCGTCGCCGAGTTCGAACAGGTGGACCCGGCGCAGTTCGCCGCCAGAATCAACGCCCAGGGCGTGGATGCCAAGGGCAGGGGGTCGAGCAAGTCGAAGATCGACTTCCGGCTCGTGGCGGAGGGCGACGGCTCCCGGGTCATGGTCGACACCGAACTGCAGATGTCCGGCGCGCTAGCCCAGTACGGCCGGGCCGCAGGCATCGTGCAGTCCGTCGCCAGCCAGCTGGTGCTGCAGTTCGCCAAGAACCTGGAAGCCTTGATCGACGAACGCGGTCGCACCGGCGTGGCGTCCGAGCCGGCCGCCGCCGCGACCGAGTCCGAGGCTCCGGTGGGCGCCGACGTGGCGGCCGCGCCGCCTGCCGCGTCGACCCCACGTCCCGCCGCGCCCGCCGCCCCGGCACAGGCCATCAGCGGTTTTGCCGTCCTCTTCGCGGCGCTGCGCGCCTTCATCCGGGGACTGTTCGTGCGCGGCAAGTGAGTGTGCCCATTCCAGGAAGAAGAGAAGCGATGAAGAACACGATATTGACCAATCTGAGTGCGGGCCAGCTCGACGAGCTCTACCGCGCGGGCCACTGGCGCGACGACACGATCTACATGCTGGCCCGGCAATGGGCCGGGCAGACGCCGCAGGCGATCGCCGTGCGCGACAGCCGCCGTGCGGTGAGCTACCAGGCGCTGGTGGCCGCGGCGGACCGCCTGGCGGCACGCCTGCAGGCCCGGGGCGTGCGCGCCGGCCAGCGGGTCGCGGTATGGGCGTCCAGCCGCGCCGAGGTCGCGGTCGCCATTCTTGCCTGCTCCAGGAATTCCTACGTCTGCTGCCCATCGCTGCACCGGGACCACACGGTGGCCGACGTGCTGCAGCTGCTCCGGCGCATGCGTGCGGCCGCCTTCATCGGCGAGTTCGGTTATGGCGCGGACGCGAAGACCCACGACATCTTCCAGTCGCTGGCCGACATCCCGTCCATCGTCGACGTGATCACCCTGTCTCCGGCCTCGGCGCACGAGGCGGCGGATCCGGACATCTGGCGCGAGACCGGCCCGCTGGATGCGACGGAGCACGCCACCGATCCCAATCGCGTCATCTACCTGGCATTCACGTCCGGCACCACGGACGCACCCAAGGGCGTGATTCACAGCGACAACACCTTGTTGTCGAATGCGCGCGCCATGGCCCGGAGCTGGGCCTTCGGCCAGGACGCCGTGCTCTACACCCTGAGTCCGCTGAGCCACAACCTCGGCTTCGGTGCGCTCATCACGACCATGTGTTGCGGCGGTCAATTGGTGGTGCACGACCTTGCGCGTGGTGCCAGCGTGCTCGGACGCATCGTGGAAGTGGGTGCGACCTTTCTGTTCGGTGTGCCGACCCACGCGATCGACCTGCTGGCGGAGCTCCGGCGCAGTGGCGGGCGTTCGCTCGGTCGCCTGAAGGGGTTCCGCATCTCCGGCGCCGCGGCGCCGCGCGAAGTCGTGGCCGAACTGCTCGATCACGGCGTGGTGCCGCAAAGCGGCTACGGCATGACCGAAGCGTGTTCGCACCACTACACCCTTCCCACGGACGATCCGGCGAAGATCATCGGCACCTCGGGCCGAGCCTGTCCCGGCTACGAGATCAGCATCTGGTCCATCGCCGACCCCGAGGTCGAGGCGGCGCCGGGAGAGATCGGTCAGATCGGTGGCCGCGGCGCCAGCCTGATGCTGGGTTACTTCGAGAACCAGCAGGCGACCGAAGCCGCGTTCAATTCCAGGGGCTGGTTCATGACCGGCGATCTCGGCCGGCTGGACGAAGACGGCTTCCTGATCATCACCGGCCGGAAGAAGGACCTCATCATCCGCGGCGGACACAACATCTATCCGGCGCGCATCGAGGCCCTGGCGATGCAGTGCCCGGGCGTGCTGCGCGCCGCGGCGTTTCCGGTGCCGGACCACCGACTCGGAGAAAAGGCCTGCCTGGCCGTGATGCTGAAAACACCCGGATCACCCAGCGCCGCCGAACTCCTGCAACACCTCGACGCGGCAGGCCTGTCCAAGTACGACATGCCGGAGTATTTCGCCGAACTGGACGAAATCCCGGTCACCGCCAGCGGCAAGGTTTTCAAGCGCGCACTGGTCTTGGACCTCGCCGCCGGGAAACTGACGGTGCAGCCGGTCCGGCACACGGCATCGGCGGAGCTGCCCGCGTGACGAATCCCCCCGTGTCCGGCGTGCCGACGGACCCGTTCGGTCGTCTCGTGCACGAGGTCGCGCATCCGCCGTTCCATTCCGTGCTCGGACTGGAGGCCGTGCGTTACCAGCCGGACGACGGCACCGTGTTCATCCGGCTGCCCGGCGATCCACAGCTGGGCCGCTCGCGGCAGCAGGCCTTCTTCCATGGCGGCGTGCTCGCGGCGATGGCGGACATTGCCGCGCATGCCGCGATCGCGGTGCAGGTCGGGCATCCGGTTCCCACCGTGGATCTGCGCATGGACTATCTGCGTCCGGCACCGCTGGGCGAACTGATGGCCGAGGCGACGCCGTTGCAGGTGGGCCGCAGCATCGGCCGAGCCGATGTCCGGATCCGCACGGTAGGCGAGACCCCGGTGCTGGTCGCCGTGGCCAGGGCGACCTTCAGCACCCTGGCTTCCAACGCCCTTGGCAAGGAGTAACACGCCATGCGCGCAGCCGTCGTCCATGAGTTCAGCGCCGCCGAGGCGCTGTGTGTCGAGCAGGTGCCGGCACCGGTGCCGCAGGCGGGCGAGTTGCTCATCGACATCAAGGCCACCGGGATCAACTTCGTCGATTCCCTGGTGGTCTCCGGAAAGTACCAGTTCCTCCCCGAACGCCCGTTCGTGCCGGGCAAGCTGCCGGTCGGCGTGGTATCCGCGCTGGGCCCGGGCGGCAGCGGCCGATTTGCGATCGGCGACCGCGTGCTCACGCTGCTCGAGCAGGGGGGGTATGGCGAACAGGTCGTGGCGCCCGAGCGCGCGTGTTTCCGGATCCCGGACCGGATGGGGTTTGCCGAGGCCGCCTCGATGGCGCTCGCCTACGACACGGCCTGGTTCGCGTTGTGCGAGCGCGCGCGCGCCCGGCCCGGCGAGGTCGTGCTGGTGCTGGGAGCGTCCGGCGCGGTCGGGCACGCGGCGATGCAACTGGCCAAGGCCTACGGCTTGCGCGTGCTCGCCGGCGTCAGCGGCCCGCATGCGGTTCCCGGCGTGCTCGCCGCCGGAGCCGAGGCTGCGGTGGACCTCTCGAGGCCGGACTTGCGTTCGTCGCTGCGCGAGCAGGTGTACCAGCTCAACGGGGGCCAGGGTGTCGACATCGTCATCGACCCGCTCGGCGGCAACATGTTCGACGCGGCGATACGCGCGATCGCGTGGCGCGGGCGGCTGGTGGTCGTCGGTTTCGCCGCCGGCCGGATCCCGCTGGTCAAGGTCAACTACCTGATGCTCAAGAACATCGAGGTCAGCGGGCTGCAGGTCAGTGACTATCGCAAGAAGGCGCCCGACGAGATGGAGCGCTGCCTGGCCGAGATCTTCCGTCTGTACGAGGCGGGTCATATTGCGCCCAAGCACGCAAGTCCCGTTGCGTTGGACGCGGTCGGCACGACGCTGGCAGCGCTCGCGCGGCGCACGTTGTCCGGCCGCTTCGTGATGGTGAATGCCTGAGGCGCTGGCGCCTTGTTTCCGTCTTAAAATTGGCCCATAGGCAAAATTTGGAACAAGCAAGCGGGAGACACTGACATGGCATTTCGGTACGACGAGATCGGACAGCGGCTGAAGGCGTTTCGGCTCGGGTCGGGCCTGAGCACGGATGAGATCGCCGAGAAGACGGGCATCTCCCGTACGGCCCTGTACCGCATCGAAAAAGGGGAGATCGCCAAGATCGAGACCCTGGAGAAACTCTCCGAACTGCTCGACGTCTCGCTGCCGACCCTGCTGGGTGTCGGCATGGAATATATCTCGTCCGCCGTGAGTTATTTCGAGCGCGTGCGCCAGCTCGAGGAAAGCGCCCAGCAGATCGTCATTCTTGCCGGGCCGATTTCCTTCCTGCTGGGATCGGACGAGTTCGAGAACGTGTTGGCTCGCCTGTTTCCGGAGAGTATTCCCCCGGACCTTCCGACCCGCGACAAGATGCTGGCCGATGTGGACAAGATCCTGCAAATCCTCCATGAGCGCAAGCAGAACTACAAGCGCCGGCGGCCGCACATCGTCAACCTGATCTCCGCCACGCAGATCGAACGGTTCCTGAATCACGGCTTCATCGGACGCGCGCGCCTGGACGAGAAGACCCGGGCCGAACGCCACGCGATGGCCAAGCACGAACTCGAGCACCTGATCTCGGTCGTGGAAGAGCAGTCCTTCCACGTCCAGATCGGACTGGTGACGGACAACCTTCCCGGCAGCGGTTTCATGATCTTTCGCGAGGAGGACCGCAGCACCTTGTCCATCACGCCGTTCCGGCTGGGCGAGAACACCAACATCCGCGTCGGCGTGGCCATGGTCACCAGCGCGCCCGAAGCAGTCGCGCTGCACGAGAAGGTGGTGCACGAGGCCTGGCGCACCGCGCTCAAGGACCAGGAGGCGGCGGCCTTCCTGAAGGATCTCCTGCGCAACGCGGAATCGCGGCGCGCGGGCCCGCAGGTGGCAGCCGACCCGCCACCGCCCACACGAAGCCATGGACCAGACCGAAACGAACTGCAGGCTTGATCTTGTAGCGGCGAACCACATCCTCGCGAACGAGGCCGTGCTCGACGCTTTCGGGCATGTCAGCGTGCGTCACCCCGAGCGCCCGGCGCATTTCCTGCTCTCGGGCTCCCAGGCGCCCAGCCTGGTGGGACCCGCCTCGATCCTGGAGTTCGACGCGAACTCCGAGCCGGTCGAGCCGACCGGCCAGGCACTCTACATCGAACGCTTCATCCATGGCGAGATCTACCGGGCCCGGCCCGACGTCATGGCGATCTGCCATCACCATGCCGCGGCGATCATGCCTTTCTGCATCTCCGGCGTGCCCCTGGTCCCGGTCTACCAGCATGGCGCGCTGATGGGGCCCGTCGTGCCGTTCTGGGACAGCCGCACGGCGTTCGGCGATACCGACCTGCTCGTGCGCAATCGCGAGCAGGCCGCCTCGCTGGCGCAGGCGCTGGCCGCACATACCGTCGTGTTGATGCGGCGCCACGGCGCGGTCGTGGTCGGCACCAGCCTGGTCGAGATGGTGTTTCGCGCCGTCACGTCCTGCATGAACGCCGAGTTCCAGCGCGGCGCGATGGCGATGGGGGCGGTGTCCGGTCTCAGCGAAGGCGAGATCGACCGTAGCGGCCGGATCAGCCCGCAGGCCATGATGCGCGCGTTCGCGCTCTGGCGCCGCAAGGCCGCCGGCGTGTCGCCCGGCGCCGATGATGGTCCAACCCCGCAAAGGAATCCCCGATGACGCTTACGCTTCCCCACCACGACCGGTATCCCTACAGTGCCATCGTCGAGAGAGCCGCCTACGACTGGCCCGAGGGCAAGCGCCTGGCCTTCTACATCGGCCTGAACGTCGAGCACTTCGCGTTCGGCACCGGCCTGACGCATTCGCTGTCGGTCCCGCTGCCGGCGCCGGACCAGCGGGCCTATGCGTGGTGCGAATACGGCAGCCGGGTGGGCATCTGGCGCATCCTGGAGCTGTTCGACAGCCTGGGGCTGCCGGCGGCCCATCTGATGAACACCGTGTTCTTCCAGTTCGCGCCGCAGATCGTCAAGGCGATCCAGGCGCGGGGCGACGAGATCATCGGCCACGGCCGTACCAACGCGGAACGACTGGGCGTGCTGTTCGAGCAGGACGAGGCGCGCTTGCTGCGCGAGATCAAGGCGTCCATCGAGGAGCAGACGGGCCAGCCGGTGCGGGGCTGGATGGGGCCGTGGATGTCGCACAGCGCGCGCACGCCCGACCTGTTGCAGGAGGCGGGTTACGAGTTCCTGATGGACTGGCCCGCGGACGACCAGCCGTTCTGGATGAAGACGCGGCAGGGGCGCATCATGTCGCTGCCGTATCCGTTCGAGATCAATGACTCGCCGCAGATGCTGGTGCGCCATCACACGCCGGTCGAGTTCGAACACATGATCATCGAGCAGTTCGAGGAGATGCTGGCGCAATCGCAGTCGCAGCCCCTGGTGTTCGGCATCGCGCTGCATGTGATGGTGGTGGGGCAGCCCTACCGCTTGCGCGCCTTGCGCCGCGCGCTGGAATACATTGCCCGCCACCCGCGGCGCGACGAGGTGTGGTTCACGCGACCCGGTGCCATCTACGACCACTGCCAGTCCCTGCCGGCAGCCTCCGTGCCCGATTGCCGATGAGGCCTGGCAGCGACTCCGCCGGTTCGTCCGCCCGGCCGGCCGGCCTGGGCCGGGTCGTATCGGCCCTGCGCACGGGGCGGGAGTCGCTGCGGATCCGGTTCGGTCCGGCCGCGGCGGCGGCAAGCCCGCAGGCCTCACCGGCGGCCGATGCGAAGCCCGCGCCCGCGCCTGCGCCGCCCCCGCGCAACGGGTACAGCGCGGTGCGCGCGGATCGTGTCGAGTCGTTCATCGCGATCACCGACGAGGGCAAGGTCGTCGCATGCAACGGTCACGTCGATCTCGGCACTGGATTGCGCACGGCGTTCGCGCAGATCGTGGCCGAGGAACTCGACGTATCCGTCGACGACGTCGTCATGGTGATGGGACACACCGATCGCACGCCGGACCAGGGGCCCACGACGGCCAGCGCATCGATCCAGGTATCGGCGGTTCCGATGCGCCAGGCGGCCGCGCAGGCGCGTGCGTTCCTGGTCCGGTGCGCGGCCGCGCGCTGGGGCGTGGCTGCGCAAACACTGTCCGTGGCCGGTGGCGTGGTGCGTCATCCGGATGGACCGACGCTGTCCTACGGCGAACTGCTCGAGGGCGCGCCGATCGAGCTGGCGCTGGACACGACGGTTGCGGTCAAGCCGACCCGGGACTACCGCATCGTCGGCACCTCCGTCCCGCGGCTGGACATCCCCGCGAAGGTGACAGGGGGCCTGACCTATGTCCATGACGTCCGGCTGCCGGGCATGCTGCATGCACGTGTCGTGCGCCCGCCCGGCGCCGGGCGCGACGCGGGCCAGCAGGTCGGCCATAGCCTGGTGTCGGTCGACGCGCAATCGATCCGTGGCCTGCCCGGGATCGAGCAGGTCGTGGTCGTGCGGGACTTCGTGGCCGTGGTGGCGCAACGCGAGGAGGTGGCGATCCAGGCGGCGCGGATGTTGCGCGTGCAGTGGCGCGCCCCGCCGGCACTGCCCGATCTGTCGGATATCCGTGCGGCGCTGGAGGCCCGGCCCGTGTCGCCGCGTGTTCTCAAGCAGGCGGGTGACGTGGATGCCATCCTGTCGCGCGAGCACGGCGCGTTGTCCGCCACCTATGTGTGGCCGTACCAGATGCATGCATCCATCGGTCCCTCCTGTGGCGTGGCGCACTACGCAGACGGAACGCTGACGGTGTGGAGCGGGACCCAGAACGCGCACCTGCTGCATGCCGACATTGCGCAACTCACCGGTGTGGCCGACGCGGACATCCGCATCATCCGCCTCGAGGCCTCGGGCTGTTATGGCCGCAACTGCGCGGACGATGCGGCCGCCGAGGCGGCACTCATCGCGGTGCACATCGGTGGTCGGCCGGTCCGGGTGCAGCTCTCGCGCGAGGAAGAACATGGCTGGGAGCCCAAGGGCACGGCACAGCTGATCAAGCTGCGCGGCGCGGTGCTGGCGGGCGACAACCTGGCCTACGACTTCGAAGTGCGATACCCGTCCAACAACGCACCGCTGCTGGCGTTGCTGCAGACCGGGCGCGGCGACTCCCAGCCCGTGGTCGAGCGCAAGGGCGACAGGACCGCGGTGCCGCAATACCGCCTGGCCCATGCCAGGATCGTGGCGTGCGACATGGCACCCATCGTGCGCGCGGCCTGGCTCAGGGGCGTGTCCGCCATGCCCAACGTGTTTGCCCACGAGTCCTTCATCGACGAGCTCGCGGCGCGCGAAGAGGCGGACCCGATCGCGTTCCGGCTGCGCTTCATGACCGAGCCCCGGGCGATCGCACTCACGCGCGAGCTGATGCGGCTGGCGGCGTGGACGACACAGGGCCGTCATCCTGTTCCAGCATCGGACGGCATCGTGCGGGGCCGCGGGTTCGCCCAGCACCAGTACGTACACGGCACCTTCCCCGGCACCGGTGCCGCATGGTGCGCCTGGGTCTGCGACGTCGAGGTGAATCTGGCGACCGGCGTCGTGCGTGTCACGCGGGTCCACGTGGGTTACGACTGCGGATTGATGATCAACCCGGCCGGCGTTCGCCACCAGATTCACGGCAACGTGATCCAGTCGATCAGCCGCGTGCTGAAGGAGCAGGTGGGTTTCGACGCGCAAGGCGTCAGCAGCCTGGAATGGGGGGCGTATCCGGTGCTGCGTTTCGACGAGGTTCCGGACATCACCGTGCACGTGATGCCGCACGAGGGCCGTCCGCCACTCGGTGTCGGCGAGTCCGCGTCGGTTCCGAGCGCCGCCGCCATCGCCAACGCGGTCCACGATGCGACGGGAATCCGCTTTCGGGAGGTGCCATTGACACCGCAGCGTGTACGCGCGGCGCTGGCGACCGCACGCCAGGCCGTCCAGAACCAGGGTGAACCGGTCTGATGGAACTCGATGTCAACGGCAAGACACACGAGCTGGCGGTGGCGCCCACGACGCCGCTGCTCTACGTGTTGCGCAACGACCTGGCGCTGAACGGGCCGAAGTTCGGCTGCGGACTGGGGGAGTGCGGCGCCTGCACGGTGCTCATCGATCGCGTCGCCGCGCGTTCCTGCGTGATCCCGGTGTCGGCCGTGGCCGGCCGGCGCGTGACGACGCTGGAAGGCCTGGGCAGCGTGGACGATCCGAACCCCCTGCAGCGGGCCTTCATCAAGCACCAGGCTGCCCAGTGCGGCTATTGCATCAACGGAATGATCATGACGGCGCAGGCCTTGCTGGAGCGCAATCCCCATCCGTCGATTCCCGAGATCACCCGGGAGCTGGCATTCAACCTCTGTCGCTGCGGCACCCATGTCGAGATACTGAACGCGGTCGCCGAAGCGGCCGGGCACAAGCCATGAGACACCCTGTGTCAACCCCGCGCCGTTTTGAGCAGATTCTGCAGAGCCCGATGTTGGGCGGGATCGTATGGTTTGCGTTCGACCCATGCGCGCCAGATG
>JBFIDI010000190.1:0-9837 GCA_041581405.1 Burkholderiaceae bacterium | reverse complement strand
GGCCGACGGCAACCCGGCCCTGCTCGGATCGATCTCCGCGGCGCTGGGCAGTGCGCTGCTGCTCGCGGGCGAGCCGGCCAAGGCGCGTCCGGTGCTGGAGCAGGCGATCGCGCTGGCCCGCGCCGACCGCGACCAGGACGTCATCGCGCAAAGCGCGAACGACCTGGCGCGCCTCGAAGCCGAGGCCGGCAACACCAGCCGGGCCGCCGAGTGGTACCGGCTCAGCATGGACAACGCGCGGGCCAGCGGCAACCCGGCGCTGGAGGCCACGGCCGCGGTCAACCTGGCGCGGCTGCCGTTGGCACCGGATGCGCGCGCACAGGCTCTGGCGCAGGCCGGGCCGCTGGTGCGGGCCTTGCCGCCCTCGCATATCCGCGCCATGACGCTGGTCAGCATCGCCCGACTGCACGGCGAGCCCGCCGATCCGGCGACGGCGACCGACACCGACCGTCGCCAGGCCGCGGCCGACTTCGACGCCGCCGCCGCGACGGCGCGGCAGATCGGTGACGCGCGGGTGCTCAGTTATGCATTGGGCTACAAGGGTGCGATGGAAGAGGCTGCGAACCGGCCGCAGGCCGCACTGGCCCTGACGCGTGATGCGGCGCGGGCGGCGCGGCAGTCGAACGCGATGGAGAGCCTGTACCGCTGGGAGTGGCAGGCGGGCCGGCTGCTGCGCCAGCTCGGTGACGACGACGGCGCCCTGGTGGCCTACCGGGTGGCCGCCGGCACGCTCGAGCGTATCCGGCCGGATCTCGCGACCAGCGGCAGTTCGGGTTTTCGCACCCAGGCCAGTCCGGTCTACCTCGGTGTGGCCGACCTCCTGATCCGGCGGGCGCAGCGGGCCACGCGGCCCGATGCCGCGCAGGCCGACCTGCTGGAGGCGCGGCGCACGATGGAGGCGCTCAAGAGCGCGGAGCTGGAGGACTTCTTCCAGGACGACTGCGTCGCCTCGCTCAAGTCCAAGACCAGCGGCATCGACGCGCTCGCGCCGCAGACGGCAGCGCTGTATCCCATCGTGTTGCCCGATCGGCTGTCGATCCTGGTCAGCCTGCCCGACGGCTTGCGCGAATATTCGGTCCCGGTCCCGGCGCAGGCCGTCGAGGCACAGACCCGGTCCATGCGCCGCACGCTGGAGAAGCGGGTCTCGCGCGAATACCTGCAGCACGCCCGCCAGCTGTACGACTGGGTCGTGCGTCCCGTGCTGGCCGATCTCGAAAGCGCCGGCATAACGACGCTGGTGTTCGTGCCCGACGGTGCCTTGCGCACGATCCCGCTGTCCGCGCTCCACGATGGCCGGCAGTTCCTGATCGAGCGTTTTGCCGTGGCCACGTCGCCGGGCCTGACGCTGACCGATCCGCGGCCGATCGGCGCTGTGCAGCCCCGGGTGCTGTTGGCCGGCCTGACCGAGCCGGTGCAGGGTTTTGCGGCGCTGCCGGGCGTCAAGTCCGAGATCGACAGCATCGCGGCGCTGGTGCCGGGAACCGAACTGCTCGACCAGGCCTTCCAGGCATCGCGTTTTCGCAGCGACCTGGCCGCGTCGCCCTACACCATCGTGCACGTGGCATCCCATGGCGAGTTCGGGGCCAGCGCCCAGGATACCTTCGTGTTGACCCACGACAGCCGGATCAACCTCAACCAACTCGAGGGCATGCTGGGCGGGACCAATTACCGGGACCAGCCGGTGCAGTTGCTGGTGCTCAGTGCCTGCGAGACCGCGGCCGGCGACGACCGCTCGGCGCTGGGCCTGGCCGGCATCGCGGTCAAGGCCGGTGCTCGCAGCGCATTGGCCACGTTGTGGTCGGTCAGCGACTTCGCCTCGATGCAGCTGGTCGGTGACTTCTACAAGGGCCTGGGACAACCCGGCGAGTCCAAGGCCCAGGCACTGCGCCAGGCGCAGCTGGCCCTGCTGTCGGACCGGCGTTACCGCCACCCCTATTACTGGAGCCCGTTCCTGCTCATCGGCAACTGGTTGTGATGCTCCGCCGGGGGCTCAGAAGTCGGCACGTAGGGCCAGGTGCCAGCCCCGGTCCTGCAAGGACTGGCTGGGGTTGACGACATGGCGTCCGGAGAAGGTTTGTGCCCAGTACACCTCGGCGTGCAGGCCCGGTCGCGGGTCCCAGCGCAGGCCCACACCGGCGCTGCTGAGCCGCTGCGGCGTGTCGGTGGCCCGGCCCTTGTACCAGGCGCCTCCGATGTCGATGAACGGGGCCAGTTGCAGCACGGCCGCGCCGTCGGCGTTGCGCATGACCGGCACCCGGACCTCCACCGAGGCGGCGAAACCCTGGTCACGCACCAGCTGGTTGGTGCGGAAGCCGCGCACGGTGCGCACGCCGCCGACCGCGAACTGCTCCAGCGGCAGCAGCGGCTTGTTCGCCAGCTGCGCGTCGAATCGCAGCACCAGCTGGCTGCCGGTCTCGCCCAGGCGGCGCGCATGCTGGAACTGGCCCAGCCAGGCCACGAACTTGCCGCTCGGCGCATTGCCGCCCAGGTCGGTCGCGCCGAAGGCGCCGGTGCCCAGGCTGAAGGTCGAGCGCGCAGCCGTGACCTGGTGGCTGTCGCGACCGACGTAGTCCTGCACGAAACGCAGCACGCTGACCTTGCTCCTGCCATCGGGTTCGACTCCGGGCGAAAACGCGAAGCCGGTCCCCAGCAGTTCCGACTCGCTCTGGCGTACGTCCAGGCCGGCGATGAGGTTGAACTGCTCGCGCGCGCTGCGCAGCAGCGGAACCGTCAGGCGCAGGCCGATGGTGCTCGATGTCGACTGGATGTCGAGGGCATTGAGCGGGTTCTCGACCACCTCGGCGCGGGACAGGTCGGCGAACACTTCCAGCGTCGTGTCGTTGGCGCCGATCGGTATGCCATAGGACGCAGCCAGTTTGCGGTAGCCGGAGGCCGCACCCAGCTCCCAGCCCAGGATGTCGCCCCGACCGGTCGGGCTGTACCACTGGCCCCGCAGTCCGGCGCGGGCCTGGCCCAGGCTCGGCGAGATGTCGTTGTCCAGCGAGGCTGACACCTGGCTGCCCGGGCCTTCCTGGATGCGGGCGTTGAGCCGCGCTTCGCCGGGCCGGTCGCCGGGCGAGAGTTCGGCATTGATCCGTTCGACGAACGGCCCTTGCAGCAGCAGTTGCAGCCGGTCCTGCAGCGTGTTGACGTTGAGCGGGGCGGCGCCGCCGAGCGCAAGCCGGTCGGCGATGTATTGGCTGCGCAGCCGCGCATTGCCGCTGACCGTGACCTCGCTCAGGCGGCCTTCGACGATGCGGTATTCGATGACACCGTCCACGACCTGCTGGTCCGGCAGCAGTGCTCCGGAGTTGATGTAGCCCGCGTTGACGTATTTCAGCGTCAGGGCCTGGCGCAGCGCCGCGAGGTCTTCCTGGGTGACGTCGCGTCCGACGTAGGCGGCGGTGATCTCCGCCAGCGCTTCGTCGCTGAACACGGTGTTGCCGGTCACCCGGATCTCCCGTACCTGGATGCGTGGCAGGGCGGCCGACCGCCGCGTGGCATCGGGAGCGGGCGACGGTGCTGGTGCCTGCAGTTGCGGCGCGGGGCGGGCCGGTTGCACCAGCGGCGGGGCTTGCGGATCCTTGCCCGGCACGGTGGGCGGACCGGTGTCCTGTGCGCGCACGATGGCCGGGCCCGATGCCAGCAGTGCGACCGCCAGCGACAGGCTCGCGTGGCGCAGGGTGCTGGCCGGCATGCGCGAGGGGGTTTGCGGCGCGCGGGGCCTGGGATGGCGCGAGCGGAAATCCGTCATGGCGCGCAACCCGCGGTCTGCAGTGAGGCCAGCATGGTCAGCGCGGAACGCTCCGGCGGGGCGGCTTGTTGCCGCGTGCCGGCACGGGCCGATGCGACGGCGGTGCCCGCGTGCGCGAGCGCGCCCAGGTCCATGGTGGGAAGGTAGCCGTCGGGGTCGGGCGGCAGTCCGCCGCGCCCGACCTCGACCAGGCTGGACAGGCCGGCGCCGACGTCGGTGTCCGGCGCATCGATGTTCACCGCGCCGTCGATGCCCAGCGCCGACGAGGCCGAGATGATGGTTGCGGGGTCGGCGATCAGTTGCCCGGCGACGATGCCGATGTTGCCACCCGGCCCGCCGAAGGCGTTGGCAATGATCTGGCTGTTCTGCAGCAGCACGAATTGCGGATCGATCGCGATGTTGCCGCCGCCGCCGGAGCCGCTTTCCACCGACGTGGTGATCTGGCTGTCCACCAGGCGGATCAGCCGGGGCGCGAACACCTCGATGTTGCCGCCGTCCGACGTCACCGCGCGCGTGGCGATGATGCCGCCGGACATGTCGAGGCTGTCGCCGAGGTGGACCTGGATATTGCCGGCCAGGCCGTCGCCCAGGCTGCTGGACGATATCGTGCCGCCGTCCGACAGGCGCAGCGTCCACGCCTGCAGCGTCACGTCGCCGCCGGCGCCGCTGCCCCGGGTCTCGGCCAGCAGCCCGCTGGGCCGCCCGTCGGCGCTGCCGTCGATCGTGACCGCGCCGCTGGCCACGACGTTGACGCTGCCGGCATTGCCGCTGCCGACGACGAGTTCGTTGTTGTTGCTCTCGTCGAATCCGCCGCTGAAGCTGCGGATCTGCGCGCCCGCGCGCATGTCCAGCGTGTCGACGTTGGCCGTGACGACGCCGGCGTTTCCGTCGCCGACCGTGGTGGAGTCGATCACGCCGCCGCGCAGGTACAGCTGCGGTGTCGTCACCGTCAGGGTGCCCGCGTTGCCCGTGGCGTCGGCCGACGTGGCGGTGAAGATGCCGCTGGCGGCGCCGATCACGTCCACCCGTTCGCTGGCCTGGATGTCCACGTTGCCGGCGTCGCCGAATCCACCCGTGGAACTGCTGATGCGCGCGCCGTCGCTCAGCTCCAGCGTCCGGGTACGGATGACCATGTGGCCGGCCGCGCCGCCCGTGGTCTCGGTCGACAGGCTCAGCGTGATCACGCCCGAGCCGGTGGCCGGATCGAAGGCGCCGGTGGCCAGCACGCTGTCGGCATCGACGGTCAATGCGCCACCGGTGCCCGGTCCGAAGTTGCGCGTGCCGACGAAGCCGCCGTTGCGCAGGGCCAGGCTGCCGGGGGTCGTGATCGACAACGAGGGTCCGGCGGCCGAGTCGTAGTTGTCGGCGCTGATGCCGGTGAAGGTGTCGGGGCCTTGCCCCAGGATCTCGATCGCGCCTGCGCGGATCACGATGTCGCCAGCGGCGCCCGGTCCGTAGCTCTCGCTGACCAGGAAGGAGCCGTCAGCGATGACCAGGGTGCCACCGACGTCGAGGTGGACGGCGGCACCCTTGCCCAGGCCGCCGTAACTGCCGGCCAGCAGCACCGAGATGATGCCCGACTCCGGGTCGGTCTCGGCCCGCAGGTCACCGCGTACGGCGATGTCGATCACGCCGCCATCGGCGTCGCCAAAGGTCTGCGCCAGCAGGCCGGCCGGAGACAGTGTCAGCCGATCGGCGCGGATGAGAATGGAGCCACTCGAGCCGTCGCCGGCAAAACCGAGGAAGTTGCCGAGGTCGTCGAATGCCCCGGGATCGCCGACGTCGATGAAACTGCTGCCGGAGATATGGACGTGGCCGAGCGTGGCGAACCCGCTCACGTCGACGGCGCCACCGGCGCCGAGCAGGGCGTCGCCGGCCGACGCCACGCTGGCCAGGCTGACCGTGGCACCCGGGGCCACGATGGCGGCGTTGCCGTAGATGCCGGCCTGCACGATGATGTCGCCGCCGACCAGCGCAAAGGTCTTGCCGGGCAGCACCGGGGCCGGCGCATACGGTGCGCCCAGCCAGGGGCCGTCCAGCGTGATCGCCGCCGGCGCGGGGGACAGGAAACCGAAGGCCACCGGATCGGCGGTGGTCAAAACGCTGGTACGGGCCGGGTCGGCGTGGAACACCCCGCCCTCGCCGAGCCGGACGGCGTCGGCGGTCGACAGGTAGACGGAGCCGGAGACATCGAAGAATCCGTTGGCACCCACGATGATGCCGTTGGGGTTGATGAAGTAGAAGTTCGCGCCGGGCATGGTGACCACCAGCGGCCCGTCGATGATGCTGGCCTTGAGCCCGGTGATCTCGCTGATGCCGCCGGTCACGCGCGAGATGACGTTGCGAATGCCGTCGGGCCCGACGAACACGGCCACGTCGCCGCCGAGCACGTTGAAGACGCTGAAGCTGTGGAACAGGTTGTTGCCGCGGGTCTCACCCCGGCTGGACTCGATGACCATCTCGCCGCCGGGCAGCGTGGCGCCGGAGCCGCTGAACACCACCTCGCCATGCGATCCGCCGCTCGCGGCGAGCAGCGCGGAAATCCAGCACAGACGGCACAATTTCCTTGTGCTTGTCGTGAAAGCCATTGCAGTTTCCTTCGTCCTGCCACAGTGTGACTAGGGTAACAACAAATAACCGTGGTAACCGATCTTCGGCGACGTGGCGCAAAAGAAAATCCCCCGCAAGCCCAGGCTGCGGGGGATGTCCGGTCAGGCCGGCGGATCGTTCAGCATGCGTCGGCCGGCACGCGCAAACGGGCTTGCCGGCGACGGCCACCGAGGGCGAGTGCCGCCAGGCCCAGGCCGACCAGGGCCAGGCTGGCGGGTTCCGGGATGTTGGCGCCGCTGACGTCGAACCCGGCAACCGGAATGCCGCAGGGGGTCGCTGGCGTGCAGTTGTCGTTGTTGCGGGGCGTGTCGCGGGGCACGTCGCCGGGATCGCACGGACCTGGATAGATGAAGCCGCCGATGCCCTGGCACAGGGTTCCGTCATCGAGCACGGTGCTCTCGCTGCCGGTCTGGATGTAGGGGCCCTGGTGTGTCAACGCCTGGAGCAATCGCGCGGTGAATGTGCCACAGGTCGACACGTCCTGGGAGCAGGTCACTTCGAGCACGCCGCCCAGTTGCTCGGCGAACAACTCGAAGGTGTCGCCGATCTGGGGTGTATCGTTGAGCGGAACGCCGCTGAAGTCGCCGGATCCGGTGTACTCCAGCGTGCCGACGAAATACGGCAAGGAAGCCGGCGTGAAATAACTCGGGACGCCGGCGGTGATGACGTTGCCGACCACCGTTGCTGCCTGGTCTTCGAAATTCAGGTTGAGTTCCCAGTTGCCGGCCGAGCCGGAGGCGCTGTACCCGACGCCGGTGTAGGTCCCGGTCATCACCAGGGTGAGCGACGCATAACCATCGACGTCCAGCGAGAATCCGCCGGACCCCGCGACGATGGACAGATCGAGGTCCAGCGGCCGATACATGCCGGTGACGGTGGTGGCTCCGCTGCGCGCCGTGATCGGATAGGCTTCGACGGACTCGACCACCGTTGCACACAGGACGACGGCCGCGCAAGCAGCAAAAAGGCCTCGGAAGTACATGAAGTCGACTCCTCGCATCTCAGGGCGATAACACTGTGTTTTCGCTATCACTTTCTGTAGCAATTTTTGCGCCAATGCGGCAATTTGTCACAGAATCAAGGCTTTAGGTGATACTCGGGATCCGGGTCGGCTGGCGGTTGTAAAGATTCTCGTCAGCGGACCGAAGACTCCGTCGCCTGCGTCCGGGTGGCCGGCTTTATTCGCAACCCCCTCGCGCGTCCCACGACCCACTGTGCCAACGGCAACTTCCTTTCTCCGTCCGCTGCTGCTGTGGCTGCGTACACCGGCGTCGGTCGGCCTGGGCATCGGACTGGCGGCGTTCCTGGCGCTGGCCGGCCTGCGGCTGCTGGGCGGACTGCAGCCGATGGAACTGGCGGTGTACGACCTGTACCTGAATGCGCGGCACGGCGGCGACTGGCGCGAGGATCGTGTCGCCGTCGTGCTGATCGACGACGAAGACATCCGCCGGATCGGCCGCTGGCCGATGAGCGACGACACGCTGGCACGCGTGGCCGAGAACCTGTCGCAGGCGGGACCGCGCGCGGTCGGATTCGACCTGTACCGCGACCTGCCGGTGGCGCCGGGCACGCAGCGGCTCGAACGGCTGCTGGCGGCGCAGGAGCAACTCTATTTCGTGATGAAGTTCGGCGGCCGTGACGCCGCCCGGGTCTCGCCGCCGCCCGTGCTGGAGGGTAGCGATCGGATCGGATTTGCCGACCTGCTCGTCGACCCGGGCGGCTTCGTGCGGCGCGGCCTGTTGTTCCTCGACGACGGCGAGACACTGGCCTACGCGTTTGCATGGCGGCTGGCGATGCCGTATCTGGCGTCCAAGGGCGTGACACCGGCCGCCGGCGACCCCGATCCGCAGCACCTGCGCCTGGGTTCGGTCACGCTGCGGCCGATGGAGGCCAACGACGGGCCTTATGTGCGTGCCGACGCGGCCGGGTACCAGTTTCCGCTCGACTTCAAGGGCGGCGAACGTCCGTTCCGGATCTTCTCGCTGACCGAGGTGCTGGACAACACGGTCCCGGCCGACGCCTTGCGCGATCGCATCGTGCTGGTCGGTGTCTCGGCCGACAGCGTCAAGGACCTGTTCCTGACGCCGTTCAACCATGGCGAATCCGATGCGGCCAGCACGCCGGGGGTGCTGGTGCATGCCCATGCCGTCAGCCAGTTGCTGCGCGCCGGGCTCGACGGCGAGCGACCGCTGGCGTTCCTTCCCACCGGGGTCGGCTACCTGGGCATGCTGGCGTGGAGCCTGGTGGCCGTGGCCACCGCGTTGCGGGTGCGCGCCTTGTGGCTGCTGGCGCTGCTGGCCGGGCTCGAGACACTGGTGCTGCTCGGTGGCAGCTATGCCGCCTTTCTCGCCGGCTGGTGGATACCGGTGGTGCCGATGGCCCTGGCAGGCCTGGTCAGCGCCAGCCTGTCCGAGGCCTACCTGTCCAGCCTGGAGCGCAACGAGCGCCAGTACCTGATGGACATCTTCTCCCGGCAGGTCTCGCCCGACGTGGCCGAGGAGATGTGGCGCTCGCGTGACCAGTTCCTCGAAAGCGGACGGCTCAAGCCGCGCCTGCTCACCGCGACCATCCTGTTCACCGACCTGCACAACTTCACGCCGGTGGCCGAACGCCTGACACCCACCGAACTGATGGACTGGCTCAACCTGTACATGGACCGCATGGCCGGCCTGGTGATGCAGCACGGCGGTGTCGTCGACGACTATTTCGGCGATGCGATCAAGGCGAACTTCGGTGTGCCCATCGTGCGCCAGGACGAACACGCCATCGACGAGGACGCGCGCCACGCGGTGCGCTGCGCGCTGGCGATGGGCGTGGCGCTGGAGCAGATGAACCGCGACTGGGAGGCCGCGGGCCTGCCGCATATCAGCATGCGCGTGGGCATCGCCACCGGCGAGGTGGTTGCCGGTTGCCTGGGCAGCACGCAACGCATGAAGTTCACGACGCTGGGCGACGTCGTCAACACCGCGGCCCGCATGGAGACCTACGGCAAGGACGATCCGGCGGTCACCGCGCCCGATGCGATCAGCCGGGTGCTGATTTCCGGGGAGACGGCCCGGCGCATCGGTGACGGCTTCGTCACCACGGTCGTGGGCGACCTCAGGCTCAAGGGCAAGGCGTCCTCGGTCACGGTGTACCGTGTCGAGGGCGAACGCGGTGCCGGCGAGGCAGCGGCCTGATGCCGACCCGGCCCGGGTTGCGGTATGGCGACGGGTCTCCGCTGACCCTATACTTTTCGTTTTTCTCCGTGCGCCATGCGGCGCAGCAGCAGCGGCGGCGGGCGCCGTCTGATCACCAGGGGCATCCCATGCGCAACGTGTCGACCTTCTCCCTCATGCTTGCCGCGCTGTTCTTCCTGCACGCCCCTGCGGCCGTGCAGGCGCAGACGGCGTCGTCCGCGGACTCCGCGGGCAGTTTCGTCTACAAGCCACCGCTGCGTGGTGCTCCCGCCCGCAGGGTCGGCGGGGCCACGC
>JBFIDI010000189.1:0-9874 GCA_041581405.1 Burkholderiaceae bacterium | reverse complement strand
GGCCCGCGCCTTCGGGCACCGGGTAGATCAGGTGATCGAACGGCGAGCGCCCGCCCAGCGTGAAGTAGTTGCCCTTGGCGTAATACGGGGTCGGCACGTGGTGCGCCGCCAGGCCGTCGAAGCGCCGCGCCAGCACCGGCGCGTCCAGTCCGGCCGCGTTGACGACGACCGAGGCGCGCAGCGCGGTCCCGTCCGCGGCATGCAACTCGATGCCGTCGTCGGTGCATCGTGCATACGCCAGCGCGGACCCGACCGCCAATGCGCCGCCGGCGTTTTCCATGTCGCCCTGCAACGACAACATCAGCGCATGGCTGTCGACGATGCCGGTGCTCGGAGACAACAACGCGCCGGTGCACTCCAGCGCCGGCTCACGCGCACGGGCGGCATCGCGATCGAGCCACTGCAGGTCGGTGACACCATTGCCCTCGGCCATCGCGCGGATCTTGTCCAGTTGTGCCAGCTGGTCGGCGCTGGTGGCCACGATCAACTTGCCGCAACGCCGATGGGGGATCGCGCGTTCGGCGCAATACGCGTACAAGAGCGCCTTTCCGGTGACGCACAGGCGCGCCTTGAGCGAACCCTTCGGGTAATAGATGCCGGCGTGGATCACCTCGCTGTTGCGCGAACTGGTCCCGGTGCCGATGGCGGACGCCTGTTCGAGCACCAGTACCTCGCGGCCCTGCAGCGCCAGCGCACGCGCCACGGCAAGGCCGACCACACCGGCGCCGATGACGACTGCCTCGACGGTGTCCATGGGAACCCGGCCGGACTAGCGCAGCTGCACGGAGCCGGACACGGTCACCGTGACCGTGCTCTTGCCGGCCTCCAGCGGAACCGCGGCATCGGCCTCGGCGGCCTTGGCCTGCATCACCATCGCGCGCGGCCGGGGCGCGTATTCCTGGTCGTTGGCGTGCACCGAGATCTCCCGCAAGCCGTAACCTGCGAACCCGAACCCCTTGGCGATCGCGCCGGCCTTGGTCTTGAAACGCTCGATCGCCGTAGCCTGCACGTCGGCCTCGACCCGGCTGTGTTGCTCCCGGCTCAGGCTGAACTGGACACCGCCGACGGTCAGGGTCTGGATGCTGCCGGCGAGCGCCGCGATACGCGCGAAATCGCGCCCCTCCAGCACCAATGCGGCGCTGCCGCGCCAGCCGGTGATCCGACCTTCGCGGCTGTAACGCGGCGACAACTGGAAATTGCCGGTGCGGACATCGAGCTGGCCGGCCAGCGCGCGGCTGCGTGCCTGTGCCAGCGCCGTGTCGAGCGCCTGCTTGAGCTGGGACTGCACGCTCTCGGCGTCCGGGCCTTCGCGCGACGTACTCATGGTCAGGCTGAGCCAGTCCTGCGGAACCTCGAGCGTTGCGCTGGCGGACAGCTGCACGACGTCCTGCGGCACCGGCAACGTTGCCACCGGCTGGGCCAGGGCCCAGCTCGTGACCAGGCCGAGACAAGCTCCGGCCAGCATGCGCACATACGATTTCACTTTATTACTCCCTGAGAGGTTGTCGATCGACCCTGACCGGTCTTCAGCGCCGCGACACGTGACGCCTGTGATGGCGCCGCCGCAACCGTTCCGCCTGGTCCGACGCATCAGGGTGGTGCTGGTGGTGATGGTGGCGGGGTCGACACCGGCTGGAAGCGACGCAACTGTTCGCGCATCTCGGCGCGTTCCTGTGGCGTCAGCTGGCGCCCCAGTGTCGCCGACTCCGCGGCCGGCTCCGCCGGCTCCGCATTGCGGTCCGCCGACAAGGCCGTGCGCAATTCGATGCGTTTCTGCGCACGCGTCATCTCCGCGCCGGAATCCCGGTGCGATCGTCCGGGCGCCGAGGGACCCTGGGCCAACGCAACGCCCCCCGCCCCGACCGCCAACACGAACACCAGCCATTTCTCCATGGCACGAGAATAACCGCTGTCGCAAGGGTTGCGCCTGCGCCACACTCCGGGGCAATTGTGGCGATGCGGCGAGAGTTGTAACAGTGTGTCAGGCTTCGCCCGAATCGACCCGCGAGCACGGGTCGATGGCTTCAGAATGGTC
Source organism: Burkholderiaceae bacterium (assembly GCA_041581405.1). GTDB lineage: Bacteria > Pseudomonadota > Gammaproteobacteria > Burkholderiales > Burkholderiaceae_C > CAISIP01. Next base: position 7,839 of record JBFIDI010000189.1, on the reverse strand, counting down.
ACTGTTACAAATACAAGGAGAAGCCATGGCGCAAGCAAACAGCCGTAGCGACAAGATTCTGGTGGTGGACGACGACAGCCGCATTCGCGACCTGTTGCGCCGCTACCTGAGCCAGGAGGGCTTCGAGGTATTCCAGGCCGAAGACGGCAAGGCACTCAACCGCATCCTGCTGCGGGAAACCGTCGACCTGATCGTGCTGGACCTGATGTTGCCCGGTGAAGACGGGCTGTCGATCTGCCGGCGCCTGCGCGCGGCCAACGACCGCACGCCCATCATCATGCTCACGGCCAAGGTGGAGGACGTGGACCGCATCGTCGGCCTGGAGGTCGGCGCCGACGACTACCTGGGCAAGCCGTTCAATCCCCGCGAGTTGCTGGCACGCATCAATGCGGTGTTGCGCCGGCGCCCGGTGGCGGAGGCCCCGGGGGCCCCGTCGAGCGAGAACGAGGTGGTGCAGTTCGGTCCGTTCAGCTTCGACCTGGGCGCGCGCAGCCTGCACAAGTCCGGCCAGGAACTGCCACTGACCACCGGCGAGTTTGCGATGCTCAAGGCACTGGTCCGCCATCCGCGCCAACCGATGTCGCGCGAGAAGCTCGCGCAGCTGGCGCGTGGCCGCGAGTTCGAACCGTTCGACCGCAGCCTCGACGTGCAGATCTCGCGCCTGCGCAAGATGATCGAGTCCGATCCGGCCAGTCCCCGTTTCATCCAGACGGTCTGGGGCGTCGGATACGTCTTCGTGCCGGACGGCGCGGCCTGATCCGCTGAGAGAGATCCACGCTGAATCACGTGCACGGCGCCAGCATCTCGACCGAGCCGGCCGGCCTGACCGACGCCGCCCCGTTGCCGGCTCCGGTGACACGGCGCGGCGTCGGTCTGTTCGGCCGCACCTTTTTCCTGCTCGCGGCGCTGCTGCTGGTGAGCATCCTGTCCTGGCTGCAGACCCTGCGGGTCTTCGAACTCGAACCGCGCGCCGTGCAGACGGCGCAGCAGATCGCCTCCATCGTCAACCTCAGCCGCGCCGCGCTGATCCACTCCGACTCGATCGCGCGGGTGTCGCTGATCAAGACCATGACCGAGCAGGAGGCCGTGCGCATCCTGCCGCGCGAGCCCGACGACCATTTCGAAGCCTTTCCCGACGATGCGCTGGGCCAGCGCATGAAGCAGGAGCTGGCGGCGCGCCTGGGTGCCGATACCGTGGTGGCCAACAGCGTCAACGACGAGCCGGGGCTGTGGATCGGTTTCACCATCGACGAGGACCGCTACTGGATGCTGACCGACCGGGCCCGGCTCCATCCGCCGGTCGGGGAAACCTGGATCATCTGGCTGGTGATTGCCGCCGCCCTGTCGCTGGCGGGCGCGGCCTTGATCGCCGGGCTGATCAACCGGCCGCTGCGCGACCTGTCGGTGGCCGCGGGACGGGTCCGGGAAGGCGACTTCGCCGGCGGTTTTCTCGACGAGACGGTCGCGACCCGGGAGATCCGCGAGGTCAACATCGAATTCAACCGGATGTCGCGCAAGCTCGCGCAGATCGAGCAGGACCGCGTCATCATGCTGGCCGGCATCTCGCACGACCTGCGCACGCCGCTGGCACGGCTGCGGCCGGAGACCGAGCTCAGTGTCACCGACGACGGCGCACGCGACCAGATGGCGGCCGACATCGATCAGGCCAATGCCATCATCAACAAGTTCCTCGACTATGCGCGGCCCGACCAGGTGGCCGTGGTGCCGATCGCACTGGCGGAACTCGTCCATCGCTGCGTCTATGCGCTCAAGGACGCCAGCGACATCCGGCTGCGCGTCGACGTGCCGTCCGACCTGATGGTGCTGGCCGACGAGGTCGACCTGCTGCGGGTGCTGTCCAACCTGATCGAAAACGCCAGCCGCTACGGCAAGTCGGCAGGCAGCGGCATCGCCGAGATCGCGGTCGTGGCATTGGCCAAGGGCTCGCGCGTGGCGCTCGAGGTACGCGACCACGGACCCGGCGTGTCCCCGGAAAACCTGCAGCAGCTGACCAAGGCCTTCTTCCGCGGCGACTCGGCCCGTACCGCGGCCACCGGCGCCGGCCTGGGCCTGGCCATCGTGGAGAAGAACATCCAGCGCATGGGCGGCACCCTGGTGCTGCGCAACCGCTCCTCGGGCGGCCTGTCGGCCCGCATCGAACTCAACCGGGCCGGCTGAAAACGCCCCGGCGCCGCGCGCCGCAGCGGCTACGGACGCAGCAGCATCACGACGGCACGCGCCTCCATGGCCTCGCCCTGCCCGACCACGCCGAGTTTTTCCGCGGTCTTGGCCTTGACGTTGACCTGGTCCACGTGCAGTCCCATGGCCTGGGCGATCGCCTCCCGCATGGCGGGAATCCAGGGCATGAGCCGCGGCGCCTGCGCGATCACGGTGCTGTCGACGTTGCCGACGCACCAACCGGCCTCGCGTACCCGCGCCACCGCCTCGGACAGCAACACGGACGAGTCCGCCCCCTTGAAACGCGGGTCGGTGTCGGGAAAATGCCGGCCGATGTCGCCGAGCGCGGCCGCGCCGAGCACCGCGTCGGTGATGGCGTGCAGCAGCACATCGGCATCGGAATGGCCCAGCAGCCCGCGCTCGAACGGTATCGTCACGCCGCCGATGACCAGCGCCCGGCCCTCGACCAGCCGATGCACGTCCCAGCCTTCGCCGATACGAAACGCCAGTGGCGGACAGGGGGACGGGTCAAGGGCTGGCATGGATGTCGTTCTCCGGGTCGGTGGCGCCGCTGTTGCGCGCCTGCAGGATGGCCTGGGCCAGGACGAAGTCCTGCGCCACGGTCACCTTGAAATTGGTCGGCTCGCCCATCACCAGCCGCGGCGCATGTCCGGACAGCTCGATCGCCGAGGCCTCGTCGGTGACCGCATCACCCGCCTGCCGCAATGCGCGCTGCAACGCGTCGACGCGGAACATCTGGGGGGTCTGCGCCAGCCAGTGCCGGCTGCGATCGACCGTCGCGGCGACCCGATCGCCCCGGGCCAGCTTGATCGTGTCGGCGGCCGGAACGGCCAGCAGGCCGCCGACGGCATCGTCCCGGCAGGCGTCGATCAGCCGATCGATCAAGGCCGGGGTGATCAGGCAGCGGGCGGCGTCGTGCACCAGGACCCAGTCATCGGGCCCGGCACCACGCGCGCGCAGTTCGGCCAGCCCATTGGCCACGGTGCCGGCGCGGCTCGACGCACCGCGGGCCACGCTGGCACAACGGGGCAGGTCGCCGGTCGCCAGCGCCGCAAACAACCGGTCGCCGGGGGCCAGCACGACCAGCGTCTCGCGCACCCGCTGCACCTGCGCAAAGGCGGCCAGCGTATGGAGCACCAGTGCACGGCCGGCCAGCGGCTGGTACTGCTTCGGCCGGGCCGTGCCCGCGCGGGAACCGACGCCGGCACACGGTATCAGCGCCCAGATCGCCGGCGGCACCGGCGCGCGCTCGGGCGGCTGCGCATCGGAGGTGTCGGGGGTCTTGGGGGGAGCATCGGCCATGGCTGAGACAGGCATTCTAAAATCCCCGCTCCCTCCGCCGCTTGGCGCGCGAGAGGGATGCGGCATGTTTGCCCGCCAGCCCCTTCCGACACCCGCCCCCACCGCATGGACCTGCCCAGACTCAAACCCGGCCACCGATTCACCGTACCGCGACCGACCGGTTCCGCCGATGCACTGATGCTGGCGCAGCAAGCCGCTGCGGACAAGGCCCAGGGACGGCTGACCGTGATCGTCACGGCGCAGGCCACCGATGCGCAGCGGCTGATCGAAGAGATCGGCTTTTTTGCGCCCACGGTGCGCGCGGCCGTGTTTCCGGACTGGGAAACCCTGCCCTACGACACCTTCTCGCCGCACCAGGACCTGATCAGCGAACGGCTCGCCACCTTGTGGCAGATCTCCCGCCACGGCCAGGAACACGGCGCCGACCTGGTGCTGGTGCCGGCCACGACCGCGCTGTACCGGCTGGCACCGCCGGCGTTCATGGCGGCCTACACCTTCCATTTCAAGACCGGCCAGAAACTCGACGAAGCCCGGCTGCGGGCCCAGCTGACCCTGGCCGGCTACAACCATGTGAGCCAGGTCGTCAGCCCGGGCGAATATGCGGTGCGGGGCAGCCTGATCGACCTCTACCCCATGGGTTCGCCGATGCCTTACCGGGTGGACCTGTTCGACGACGAGATCGACAGCATCCGCGGTTTCGATCCGGACACGCAACGCAGCCTGTATCCGGTGCCCGAGGTCCGGCTGTTGCCGGGACGCGAATTCCCGATGGACGACGACGCGCGGGCCCGGTTCCGCAGCCGCTGGCGCGAAATGCTCGAAGGCGACCCGACCAAGAGCCGCATCTACAAGGACATGGGCACGGGCGTGGCCACGGCCGGCATCGAATACTACCTGCCCCTGTTCTTCGACGAGACCGCCACCGTCTTCGATTACCTCGGCGACGACGCAACCCTGGTGCTGCACGGCGACATCGAGGCCGCGTTCGTGCGTTTCTGGCAGGACACGCGCGACCGCTACCGCCTGCTGCAAGGCGATCCGGAACGTCCGGTGCTGCCGCCACAGGCGCTGTTCCTGGACGCCGAGCAGTTCTATGCCCGCGCCAAGCCCTACGCGCAGCTGGCCATGCGCACCGCACCGGAAACGGACCAGGGCCACGAAGACGCGCAGGACGACTGGCGCAGCCTGCCGCCGCTGACCGTGGTGCGCGGCGCCGAAGAACCCCTGGCGCGGCTCAAGCAGCATATCGAGGCCACGGCGCATCGTGTGCTGCTGCTGGCCGAGAGCGAGGGCCGGCGCGAGAGCCTGCTCGACTTCCTGCATGCCAGCGCGGTCGAACCGGTGCGTTTCGACAGCCTGCAGGAATTCCTGGACAGCGAGGAGCGGGTCGGGCTGGCCACCTCGAACCTGATGAACGGGTTCTCGTGGTTGACGCAGGCGATCGACTTCGTCACCGAGACCGAACTGTTCGCCGCCGGCCCGGTGACGCGCCGGCGCCGCAAGCAGGAACAGGTCAGCGACGTCGAGGCCCTGATCAAGGACCTGAGCGAACTCAACGTCGGCGATCCGGTCGTGCACAGCGCCCACGGCGTGGGCCGCTACCGCGGCCTGGTCAACCTGGCCCTGGGGCCGCAGGACGCCAACGGCGAGAACGCGACCCAGGAGTTCCTGCACCTCGAATATGCCGGCGCCGCGGTGCTGTACGTGCCGGTCAGCCAGTTGCAGCTGATCAGCCGCTACACCGGCGTGAGCGCCGACGAAGCGCCGCTGCACAAGCTCGGTTCGGGGCAATGGGAAAAGGCCAAGCGCAAGGCGGCCCAGCAGGTGCGCGACTCGGCCGCCGAACTGCTCAACATCTACGCCCGCCGCGCCATGCGCGAAGGCCATGCGTTCCGGTATTCGCCGAACGATTACGAGGCCTTTGCCAACGACTTCGGCTTCGAGGAGACCGCCGACCAGCAGGCGGCCATCCACGCGGTGATCCAGGACATGATCAGCCCGCGCCCGATGGACCGGCTGGTATGCGGCGACGTGGGTTTCGGCAAGACCGAGGTCGCGCTGCGCGCCGCCTTCGTGGCCGTCACCGGCGGCAAGCAGGTCGCCTTCCTGGCACCGACGACGCTCTTGGCCGAGCAGCACTACCAGACGCTGGTCGACCGTTTCGGCAAGTGGCCGGTCAAGGTGGCCGAGATGAGCCGTTTCCGCTCGGGCAAGGAGATCACCGCGGCCATGAAAGGCCTGGCCGACGGCACGATCGACATCGTCGTGGGCACCCACAAGCTGCTGAGCCAGGACACCCGGTTCAAGAACCTGGGCCTGCTGATCATCGACGAGGAGCACCGTTTCGGCGTGCGCCACAAGGAGGCGATGAAGGCGCTGCGCGCCGAGGTCGACGTATTGACGCTGACCGCCACGCCGATTCCGCGCACGCTGGGCATGGCGCTCGAGGGCCTGCGCGACCTCAGCGTCATCGCCACCGCGCCGCAGCGCCGGCTCGCGATCAAGACCTTCGTGCGCACCGAGGGCAACGGCGTGATCCGCGAGGCGGTGCTGCGCGAGCTCAAGCGCGGCGGCCAGGTCTATTTCCTGCACAACGAGGTCGAGACGATCGAGAACCGCCGCGCCAAGCTCGAGGAACTGCTGCCCGAAGCCCGCATCGCGGTGGCACACGGCCAGATGCCCGAGCGCCAGCTCGAGGCGGTGATGCGCGACTTCATCGCCCAGCGCAGCAACCTGCTGCTGTGCTCGACCATCATCGAGACCGGCATCGACGTGCCCAGCGCCAACACCATCGTGATGAGCCGCGCCGACAAGTTCGGCCTGGCGCAACTGCACCAGCTGCGCGGCCGGGTCGGCCGCAGCCACCACCAGGCCTATGCCTACCTGATGGTGCCCGACCTGCAGGGCCTGACCAAGCAGGCCAGCCAGCGGCTCGAGGCGATCCAGCAGATGGAGGAGCTCGGCTCCGGCTTCTACCTGGCGATGCACGACCTCGAGATCCGCGGCGCCGGCGAAGTGCTGGGCGAGAACCAGAGCGGCAACATCATGGAGATCGGCTTCCAGCTGTACAACGAAATGTTGTCCGAGGCCGTGCGCTCGCTCAAGCAGGGCATCGAGCCCGACCTGCTGGCGCCACTGTCCGTCACGACCGACATCAACCTGCATGCACCCGCATTGCTGCCCAGCGACTACTGCGGCGACGTCCATCTGCGCCTGAGTTTCTACAAGAAGCTGGCCAGCGCCCGCAAGAGCGAACAGATCGACACGCTGCTCGAGGAGCTGGTCGACCGCTTCGGCAAGTTGCCGGCGCAGGCACAGACGCTGATCGACGTGCACCGGTTGTGCGTGATCGCGCGCGACTACGGCGTCGTGAAGGTGGACGCCACGCCCGCGGTGACCATCATCACGTTCTGCAAGGAGCCGCCCGTCGACCCGATGCGCATCATCGAGCTGATCCGCAAGCATCGGCATATCAAGCTGGTCGGCAACGAGAAATTGCGCATCGAACGCGCACTGGCCGAACCCCACGAACGGGCCCAGATGGTGCGCGACCTGCTGCGCAGCCTGGGCCAACCCCTGCCCCAGACGGCCCCGGCCGTTGCCTGAATCCGACCATGACCGAATCCACCAACCCCTCCCCGCCCGCCGCCACCGAAGTGGCCGCCGGCCTGTTCGTGCGCGGATTCGCGCCACCGTTGTCGCTGCGCGACTTCGGCCTGATCGCGTTCGACATGGACTCGACGCTGATCAACATCGAATGCGTCGATGAAATCGCCGCGGCGGCGGGCCGCAAGGCGGAGGTGGCGGCCATCACCGAAGCGGCGATGCGCGGCGAGATCACCGACTACAAGCAGAGCCTGCGTCAACGCGTGGCCTTGCTGGCCGGCGTGCCGGTCAGCCACCTCGAGGCGGTCTACCGCGACGTGCTGCAACTCAACCCCGGCGTCGAGACGCTGGTCGCGCGATGCAAGGCCGCCGGGCTCCGGACCTTGCTGGTCAGCGGCGGCTTCACCTGGTTCTCGGACCGGATCCGCGACCGGCTGGCACTGGATTTCACCCGTTCCAACCAGCTCGAGATCGTCGACGGCAAGCTCACCGGCCGCATGGTCGACCAGCACTGGGGCGACATCTGCGACGGCGAGGAGAAGAAACGCATGGTGCTGGCGACCTGTGCGCAGCTGGGCCTGGAGCCGCGCCGTGCGATCGCGGTCGGCGACGGTGCGAACGACCTGCCGATGATGTCGGTGGCGGGCCTGTCCGTGGCCTACCATGCCAAGCCGCGGGTGCGCGAGCAGGCGCATGTCGCGATCCAGTCCGGCGGACTCGATCGCCTGCTCG
>JBFIDI010000188.1:0-9938 GCA_041581405.1 Burkholderiaceae bacterium | reverse complement strand
TCGTCGGCAAGATCATCGAAGCCGCGCGCGCGCGCGAGGCGGCACGCAAGGCACGCGACATGACGCGGCGCAAGGGCGTGCTCGACGGCATGGGCCTGCCCGGCAAGCTGGCCGACTGCCAGGAAAAAGACCCGGCCTTGTGCGAGATCTACATCGTCGAGGGTGACTCCGCCGGCGGCTCCGCCAAGCAGGGCCGCGACCGGAAATTCCAGGCCATCCTGCCGCTGCGCGGCAAGATCCTGAACGTCGAGAAAGCCCGCTACGAAAAACTGCTGACCAGCAACGAGATCCTGACGCTGATCACCGCGCTGGGCACCGGCATCGGCAAGGCCGGCGGCAGCACCGGCAACGACGATTTCGACGTGGCCAAGCTGCGGTACCACCGCATCATCATCATGACCGACGCCGACGTGGACGGCGCGCACATCCGCACCTTGCTGCTCACGTTCTTCTACCGCCAGATGCCCGAGCTGGTCGAACGCGGCCACATCTACATCGCGCAGCCGCCGCTGTACAAGGTCAAGTCCGGCAAGGAAGAGTTGTACCTCAAGGACGCCGGCGCGCTCGACAGCTACCTGACGCGAATCGCGTTGATCAATGCGTCGGTGCACACCGGCGGCCCGAACAGCACCGAGATCACCGGCGACACCCTGGCTACGCTGGCACGCAAGCACCAGGTGGCGCAGGCCGTCATCGCGCGCCTGCAGAACTTCATGGATGCCGAGGCCTTGCGCGCCGTTGCCGACGGCGTGGTGCTCAACCTCGACACCGTGGCCGACGCCGAACGATCCGCCAAGGCCTTGCAGGACCACCTCCCCGACGCCGAAGTGGCCGGCGAATTCGACGTGCGCACCGACAAGCCCATCCTGCGCATCAGCCGCCGCCACCACGGCAACGTCAAGAGCAGCGTGCTGACGCAGGACTTCGTGCACGGCGCCGACTACGCCGCACTGGCCGAAGCCGCCAACACCTTCCGCGGCCTGCTCAGCGAAGGCGCCAAGGTCACCCGCGGCGAAGGCGAACGCCAGAAGGAAGCCTCGGTGGGCGACTTCCGCGAAGCCATGGCCTGGCTGATCAGCCAGGCCGAAAGCGCCACCTCGCGCCAGCGCTACAAGGGCCTGGGCGAGATGAACCCCATGCAGCTGTGGGAAACCACGATGGACCCGGCCGTGCGCCGCCTGCTGCGCGTGCAGATCGACGACGCGATCGAGGCCGATCGGGTGTTCACGATGCTGATGGGCGATGAGGTGGAGCCGCGGCGCGACTTCATCGAGACGAATGCGCTGCGGGCGGGGAATATCGACGTTTGATCAAGGCCGGGACGCCCTGACCCAACCCCGCCTGGCCCGGCGCCAGATTCAACGCGGTCGCTTTCTTGCCAGGCATCCGATCGACGGGTGTCGACGCAAGGTTCAGGCGGTGTGCTGCGCACCCGGCAATGACGCCGCCGCCAGGCGTTCGCGTGATTGCTGCAGGCTGCGGTCGACCCCGTCACGCAGGGCGCCGAGATCGTCCCCGGCGATGGCGAATCGCGCACCCTTGGCGACCCATTTCGCTTGTTGTTCCGGCGGCACGGAAAAACCCATGCATGCGGCCATGCCCTGCTGCCGCGCCGCGTCGAAGACCTTGTCGAAAGCGCTGACGATGGTCGGGTGGTCGAGTTGGCCCAGCAAGCCCGCCGTGGCCGAGAGGTCCATGGGGCCCAGACACAAGGCATCGATACCTGGAACCGACGCAATCGCCAGAGCCTGGTCGGCTGCGGCCACATGTTCGATCTGCGGCATGATGAACAAGCCGTCGAAGGCCTGGGCGAGGTAGTCGTCGGTGTCGCGGTAGTAGTTTGTGGCGCGGCGCGGTCCGTAGCTGCGACGACCCTCGGGCGCATAACGGCATGCTGCCACGAGCGCCCTGGCCTGCTCGGCGTCCATGGTCATTGGCGCGATGATGCCGTCCGCGCCGATATCCAGTACCCGCTTGATGAAGCCTGGCGAATGATCGGGGACCCGAACCAGCACCACGGTGTTCCACTTGCGCATTGCCGCCAGCTGGTTCTGGAAGCCATCGAGTGTGATCGACGTGTGTTCCATGTCGACCAGGATTGCATCGTAGCCGGCGCTTGCAAGCACCTCCGCCACTCCGACATCGTTGAAGGTCAGCCACGCGCCGTAGACGACACCGCCATTGCGCAGTCTGGTTTTCAGGTCAATGACATGTTGCAGCATCGGAAGTACCTTTCGTTGTGGTGGACATTCGCGAGACGTCGTGCGCCTCAGGGCGTGACTACGGGGTTCGCCTTGATCAGATCGTCCGGCACGGGCGCATTCGCAGGCAGGATCCCGTCTCTGCGGCTCCATCCGGACAAGGTGTCCAGTTCGATTTGCACGGGGTCGAGCTTGCGAAAGCCGGCCACCTTGAGCCACAGGCGCTGGAGATGGCGCCATTGGCCGGGGTCGGCATGGTCTTCGTAGCGCGTGCGCGAATGCAGCGTCGTGTAGTTGTTGGCGAACTCCATGTCACCGGGCTCCAGCATCATGGACAGCACGAGTTCGGGACGTCGGGTGACCGTGTCCAGGTAGTCGAGCGCCTCGCGTTCTTCGTCCGGCAAGGGCATGTCCATCTTCACGCGGGCCGTCTCGATGAGTTGGCGCACGTACCGCATGCTGAGGTCGCCATCGACGCTGGCATAGATCGGGATGCGATCGCTGATTGGCTGCAGGAAGCGTGCCTCCTGGCCGCGCCGGTTGTATTCGAATCCGCGCGCGAGCAGCGGCAACAGGTCCGGTCGTTCGGCCAGCACGGCGTTGTAGATGGAGGTGGCACTGACCAGTGACGACAGACCGCCCTCGCGCGCCTTCTTCAGGCACAGGAGTCCCACCACATCACCGGGGTCGTTGTGGAACGACAGTTCAGCCGAGGTCTGGTAGCCACGAGCGTTGAGGTCGCTCAGATCGGCACCCGTGCTGCGCACATCACCCAGACGTTCGCCCTTGGGTGACTGCGACACGCCGATGCCAAGGTGGGTTCCCATGCCCCAGTAGACCATGCAGGCCTCCGCCGTGCTGTAGCGGTCCAGTGGCAGTCCCCGGATGATGCCGAAGCCCCGGTCGCCCAGGTCATGCCAAAGAAAGCGCCGCAGGAAGACGCCCAGGGTGGGAAAGGCGAAGTCTTCCGGCGTGACCGTCTCCAGCGTGCGTTGATGGCGGCGCAAACCTTCCACGACGGTGTCGATCTCGGCGATCTGCCGCGGCGTCAAATGGTGCAACCAGGAGGTGTCGCGCTGCATCGCATCGCGATCCCAGGCGCTTGCGTCCCGGATGGGAAGATGGGGCAAACTGGCAGGCAGTGGGGGCATGATCGCGCTGCTCAACTGATTTCGGCGCCCGAGCGCTTGACGACCTCCGCCCATTTGGCTTGCTCCTTGCGCAGGTGTTCGCCAAATGCTTCCGGAGTACCCGCGACAACCTGGAAGTCCTGTTTGCTCAGCGCCTCGATGGTTTCCGGGGTACGCAGCACCCGTGCGAATGCGGCATTGAGCTTGGCAATGATCGGCGCCGGTGTTCCGGCGGGTGCCATGATCCCGCTCCATCCACTCACATCGAAGCCGGGGTATCCCGCCTCGGCAATCGTGGGTGTGTCGGGCAGCACCATGGTGCGTTTGCGGCCGGTCACCGCGATGGCGCGCAGACGCCCGTCCCGGATGGCTGGCAAGGACGACGGTCCGTCAGGCATGGCCATGTCGATCTCCTGCGAGAGCAGACCGGTCACCATCCGGACGCTGCCGTTGTAGGGTATGTGGCGCAGATCGATTCCGGCGGTGAACTTCAGGTATTCCATGCCCAGGTGCAATACGGTGCCGTTGCCTGCCGAGCCATAGGTCAGCATGGCGGGGTTCGCTTTCGCCATTGCGACAGCATCAGCCAGATTCCTGACCGGCAGTTCCGAGCGCGTCACCAGAATCTGCTGGTTGGCAATGGTCTGGATCACGGGCGCGAATGCGCGCTCCTGGTCATAGGGCAGGTTCTTGTACAGCGCGGGTGCGACCGCGTGAAATCCGATGGTGGACAGCAGCAGCGTATGGCCGTCCGGTGCCGCGTCGGCGGCGAGCTTGGAGCCGATGGTTCCGCCGGCGCCGGGGCGGTTGACGACCACAATGGTCTGACCCAGCAAGGGACCCACACGTTCGGCGAGAAACCGCCCCAGGAAGTCGGATGCGCCACCGGGGGCGATAGGCACGATGAGCTGGATCGGCCGGTCCTGCGGGTAGGCCTGGGCAAGGGTCGGCAGGCCGATGCCGCTGGCAGCCAGGGTTCCGACGGCATAACGAATGAGGCTTCTGCGCTGCATGCTTGTCTCCTTTTTTGGGTGGGTGCCGGTCGACTGTAGTGGGCTTGATGGATTTGCATGAGTGATATATTTTTATTGATCCATCACTATCAGGAATGAATAGCGTGACGACCCAACCCGTGCCACTGCTCAGACCCGCGACCCGTTCCATGCTGCGCAGGCTGCGATTTCGGCATCTTGAGATGCTCGATGTGCTGGGTCGCACGCCGACGATCGGTGCGGCATCGACGCTGATGAACCTGTCCCAACCGGCCGTGAGCAAGATGATCGGAGAGATGGAAGTCTTGTGCGAAGCGCCGCTGTTCGTTCGGGGCCGCACGGGTATCCGCCCGACGCCGCAAGGTCGCGCACTGATGCGCCATGCGGCGGCCATGGTGTCGAGTCTCGACAGCGCCACCCAGGAAATCCAGTCGATGACGCAGGGGTCATCCGGTCTGTTGCGCATCGGTGCCTATTCCACGACCTCTGTTGTCCCACGCATGGTTGTCGGACTGCTGCAAAGCCTGCCCTTGCTGCGTATCCGGATCCAGGATGCGGCGCCGATCCAGTTGCTTGCGATGTTGCAGGCGGGTGAACTCGACTGTGTCATCGGTGCTTTCTCCCGCGACATGCTGGCCATGCCGCGCACATCCGAGCTTCGCGTGCAGGCCATCGTCGCGGACCGTGTCTGCGTGGTCGCATCCAGGATGCACCGGTGGGCCGGACGCAAGCGGATTTCCTGGGCTGACGCGGCGCGCGAGCGCTGGACGTTGCCGCCGGCGGATGCCTTGATGAACAAGGAACTCGGTTATGCCTTGATCCAGTTCGGTGTCGAGCCCATTGTTCCCGTGATCGAATCGATGTCCGCCCTGACGACGCGCTGGCTCATGAAGTACGACAACGCGTTGCTGGGCATGATGCGCGAGCATCAGGCGCAGGAGGAGGTCTCCAACGGGGGGTTGACGATTCTCCCGGTACGGCCGCATATCCAGCTGCCCGATATCGCGCTGATCACGCCACGCCGGCGTCTGCTGGACAAGGCGACGTCCGACGCGCTTCAGCGCGCCTTGCGGCGCATGGATGCGATCGCATCGGACGGTCCGTGAAGCGCTTCCGCGCGGCCTGTGCGCGTCGTGTGTCGGGGCCGATCTGTTCCACTGGGCATGAATCCATGTCACACTGATCGCCTCATTCGGAGGCACGGAATGAAGCGACTCCTCTTCCTCGGAGCAGCGCGATTCCAGTGCCCGCCTTTGCTGTATGCGCGGCGGGCCGGCTATCGTGTGATCACGGTCGACAATCTGCCCCAGAACCCCGGGCACCGGATTGCGCACGAGAGCTACACGATCAGCACGGTCGACCAGGCCGCCATTCTTCGGCTGGCTTCGGATCTGGGCATTGACGCCATCGTGTCCTTCGCTTCCGACGTATCCGCGCCGACAGCCGCATACGTGGCCGCAAGACTGGGCCTGCCTGGAGCCCCGCCGGAGGTCGTGGACCTGTTGACGGACAAGGGACGATTTCGCCAGTTGCTGAACCGGACGGGTTTGCAGGAAACCCGCCATATCGGCGTGCTCGCCGATCAACGCGCGCTTGCACGCGAATTCTGCGCGGCGCTCGATTGGCAGGTGGTGGTCAAGCCGGTGGATTCCTCCGGAAGCAAAGGCGTCACCATCCTGCGCGCGCAAGACGGATTCGACGCTGCATTCAACTATGGCCTGTCGTATTCGCGATCCGGCAAGGTGCTGGTGGAGGAACGTGTCGACCATGTCGGGAGACAGGTGTGCGGCGATGGCTACATGGAGAACGGCGCGCTTGCATTCGTGCAGTTCGGGGACGGGCATTTTTATCCGGTCGGGCCTCCGGCGCCGTGGGGCGAAACCTTTCCGAGCCAGCAGGATGCACATGCCCTCGGGCGTTTGGAGTGCAAGCTCGAGCAGGTCCTGGTCGCGTGCGGCTATCTCCGTGGCGCCTTCAATCTCGATGCGTTCATCACCGCCAACGGGGATCCGTTCGTGATCGAGGTGGGGCCCCGCAGCGGAGGGAATTTCATACCCAGCGCGATCCGGTACCAGACGGGTGTGGACATGGTCAAGGCCACGGTCGAGGGCGCGTTGTCCACGGACTACATGCTGGAGCCGGCCTGTGCCACCGATGGGCGGTTTCACGCCTGCTACATGGTGCATTCCCGGCAGGACGGTATTTTCGAGAAGGTGGAGATTGCTCCGGCATTCCCCGGCCGGGTCGTGGAGGACAATCCCTACGTGTCTGCTGGCGAACCGATCCGGCCTTATCGGCTGGGCAACGAATTCATTGCAAATCTCATCTTGTCCTTCGATACGGCATCGGACATGATGTCCGCGTTTGACGACATGCCGCGTTATTGCAGGCCCATATTGCGCACCCCATGACTCCTTTGTTCGATTCGCTTGCGCATCCCACGCTGAGCGGGAAATGGCTGAACAGTCCACATGACGCGGGTTTCGCGTCGCTCGATGCCGACCTGTCCGCGGCCGGATTCATCGGCGCCTGCGCGACGGGCATCCATGGCGTCGAGGACTATGACCACCACCGGTTCATCGCGCAGTGCGCGCGTTTTCCGCGCCTGCTGGCCATCGCCGGCCTGCATCCGGAGTCCGAAGCGCAGATTTGCAGCGAGATTGCCCTGGTCAGGCAACTGGGCTACACGGCCATCAAGATCCATCCGCGATTCAGTCGCATCCGGTCGCTGGAGCAAACACTGACCCAGGTGCTCGTCGCCGCGTCCGAGGCCGACCTGCCGGTCTATTACTGCACCTACCTGCATGCGGACCTGGCACAGTACCCGCTGGCGGATCCGTTGTACGCGCTGGTTGCCGCGCTGAAGGCGGCACCGCGCGCGCGGGTCGTATTGCTCCATGGTGGTGACGTGCAGCTGATGCGTTACGCGGAACTGGTGCGGTTCAATCCGAACCTGCTGCTCGACCTGTCCATGACGATCTGCAAATATGCGGGGAGTTCGCTGGACCAGGACATCGGTTTCCTGTTTCGCAGTTTCGACCGCCGCATCTGCATAGGCAGCGATCACCCCGAATGGTCGCATGTGGCCTTGCGAAAGCGCTTCGACTTGTTCAGCGAGGGGCTGGCGCAGGAAAAGAAGGACAACGTGGGGCATCGGAACCTGCTGGTGTTCCTGGGTCGCACGGATCTGCTGCCCTGATGCCTGGCCCTGTGCCGGCTCCGGCCTGGTGACGGGTCGGCCGGCGACGGCGTCCGTCAATGCCCCGGCGGGTTGTTCTCCGGCGCGGCCCCCGGGCCCGGTGCCGCCGCCGAGGCCGCCGCACTCGCCCCACCCCGCACCCATACCGGCGCCTGCCGAGCCGACTCCAGCGCCTTGCGGAACTTCTCCGCGTCCCGGTCGCGCAGGCCCTCGGCCATGGCTTGCGAGGCATCGGTGCGCCGGGCGGCGTAGGCGCGCAGCGCCTCGAGCGCGGCTGCCGAGGGCGCGGCGGCGTCCAGGTGCAGTTCCGAGAGTTGTTCGAAGCTCTGCTGGTACGGCGTGGTGACCTTGTCGTCGATGCGCCCGGCCAGCTGGTCGAAGCTGAGCCTGTCCTTCTGTCCCTGGCCGAGGATGGATTCCCACTGCTGGCTGATGCGCTGGTCCTGCAGCAGGAACTGGCTGATGGCCTGGCGTGCGCGCAGTTCCTCGCCCAGCCGGTAGCTGGGCGCCGGGATGTTCACGACCAGGGCCGTGGTGGCGGCGACCAGCACCGCGACGGCGATGGCGCGGGTGGTCCGCGGATGCGGGCTGCGGTGGGTCCAGCGGCGGGCCAGCACCAGGCCCCACAAGGCACCGGCAACCAGGCCGCCGAGGTGGGCGGCGTTGTCGATGCCGGGCACCAGCAGTCCCATCACCAACGCCAGCACGATGAATGCGCTGGCCGCGCCGAACAACCAGCGGAATTCGCCCGGATCGACCTGGCGGCGTTCGCGCAGCAAAAACACCAGCAGTGCGCCGTACAGGCTGAAGATCGCGCCCGAGGCTCCGCCGGACACAGCCTGGTTGCCCTGGATGGCCAGCGACAGCAGGTTGTCGATGACGCCGCTGCCCAGGTACAGCGTGATGAAGCGCCCGCGGCCGAACAGGCGCTCGATCAGCCGGCCGACGTCCC
The DNA here is from genome assembly GCA_041581405.1 of Burkholderiaceae bacterium. Classification (GTDB taxonomy): domain Bacteria; phylum Pseudomonadota; class Gammaproteobacteria; order Burkholderiales; family Burkholderiaceae_C; genus CAISIP01. Next base: position 1,464 of record JBFIDI010000188.1, on the reverse strand, counting down.
ACAGTGCCCACATGTTGAGCGCCAGGTGGACCACGCCGAAGTGCAGGAACAACGCGCTGCCCAGCCGCCACCACTGGCCGTCCTGGGTGGCGGGCCCGAAATTGGCGCCCCACTGCAGGGGTACGGCCGTGCTGCCGTGCCACAGGCTGCCGCCGTTCATCAGCATGGCCAGGAACACCAGCACGTTGATCGCCAGCAGGGTCACGGTCACCGGCGCCTGGGCCGGCCGGGCATGCAGCAGGCCGGACAGCCCCGGCGGAGCGGTGGCGTCGTCGTCAGGTTGGTCGGCGTGGCGGGATGGGCGGTTCAAGGAAACAAGGGTCGAAAAGCGTGGTCGAGGGCCTGATTAGAGCGCAAGCGCCGCAACCCCTCGGGCAGGCTGGACGCCATCTCCAAAATGGGGACAATCCGCGGATGACTTCCGCTACCGCTGCCCAGACAGCCGCGCCCGCCCTGTCGACCCAGGACGCGACGCGGATCGACGACACCCGGATCGGCGCCGTGCGCCCGCTGATCACGCCGGCCTTGCTGCAGGAGTGGTTGCCGGTGTCGGAGCAGGCGCTGGCCCTGGTCGAACAGAGCCGGCTGGCGATTTCCCGCGTGTTGCACGGCCAGGACGACCGGCTCGTGGTGGTGGTCGGCCCCTGCTCCATCCATGACCACGACCAGGCGCTGGAATACGGCCGCTGGCTCAAGCAGCAGGCGGACGCCTTGTCGGCCGACCTGCTGGTCGTGATGCGGGTCTATTTCGAGAAGCCGCGTACCACGGTCGGCTGGAAGGGCTACATCAACGACCCGCACCTGGACGGCACGTTCGCGATCAACGAAGGCCTGCAGATGGCGCGCCGCCTGCTGCTCGAGTTGCTGGCGCTGGGCCTGCCGCTGGGAACCGAGTTCCTCGACCTGCTCAGCCCGCAGTTCATCTCCGACCTGGTGAGCTGGGGCGCCATCGGCGCGCGCACCACCGAGAGCCAGAGCCATCGCCAGCTGGCCTCCGGCCTGAGTTGCCCGGTCGGCTTCAAGAACGGTACCGACGGTGGCGTCAAGGTGGCCAGCGACGCGATCCAGGCGGCGTCGGCCATGCACGCCTTCATGGGCATGACCAAGATGGGCCAGGCCGCAATCTTCGAGACCCGCGGCAACGAGGACTGCCACGTGATCCTGCGCGGCGGCGCGCGGCCCAACTACAGCGCGGCCGATGTCGATGCCACCTGCGCGCTGTTGAAGAAGGCCGGGTTGCGCGAGCAGGTCATGGTCGACGTCTCGCATGCCAACAGCAACAAGCAGTACCAGCGGCAGATTCCGGTGGCACACGACGTGGCGCAGCAGGTCGCCGCGGGCGACGCCCGCATCATCGGCGTGATGGTCGAGAGCAACCTGCACGAGGGCCGGCAGGACATCGTCGCCGGCGCGCCGCTGGCCCATGGCGTGTCGGTCACCGACGCCTGCATCAGCATCGAGCAG
>JBFIDI010000187.1:0-9942 GCA_041581405.1 Burkholderiaceae bacterium | reverse complement strand
GCATCGTCTGGGCCGTGCGCGGCACCGACCTGCGCCGCCTGTTCGGTGGCGGCGCCAACGACGGCCTGCCGGCGCGCGGCCAGATCGGGACCCGGCTGCGCACCCTGGTCGAGGCCGGCCAGCTGGACGTGCGCCTGGGCTTCGGCATCCGCGCCATCGTGCGCACGCCACAGGGGCAGTTGCGCATCGCCGCCGAAGACCGGTCCTTGCCTGCCATCGACGGCATCGACGAGATCGTCGCCGCCACCGGCGCCCGGCCCGACCTGCGCATCGCCAGCGAACTGCGGCTGCGCCTGGATCCATGGCTCGAGAGCACCGACGCGCTGGCGCCACTGATCGATCCGAACGTGCACAGCTGCGGCACCGTGCGCCCGCACGGCCACCGCGAACTGACCCAGCCCGAGCCGGGTTTCTACGCCATCGGCGCCAAGAGTTACGGCCGCGCGCCGAACTTCCTGATGGCCACCGGCTACGAGCAGGCGCGCTCGGTCGTGGCGGCACTGGCCGGCGACATGGCCGCGGCCGACGACGTGCAGCTGGAACTGCCCGAGACCGGCGTGTGTTCGGTCGATTTCGCCAACCAGGACAAGGCCGCGGCGGCCAAGGCGGGCGGGTGTTGCGGCGGCCCGGCCAAGGTCGATGCCAGCGCGTGTTGTGCGCTGGACGAGACGAAAAAGGCCGAGGGCCAGTCGGGCTGCGGCTGCAACGCGGCGGCGCCGGCCAAGGCGGCTGTGCCTGTCGTGGAGGCCGCACCGCGGGCCTGTTGCGGTTGACGGGATCCGGCTCTGTGCCTGCCGATCCGGGGACGATGGCGCGCCCGCCCGCCCCGGCGGCCTGCGCTCAGATCACACCCTCGTCGCGCAACTCCGCGATGCCGTTCGCGTCCAGGCCCAGCGCCGCCAGCGTCTCGTCGGTGTGTTCGCCCAGGCGCGGCGGCGGCGCATCCGGCCCCAGGCTGCGCCGGTTCCACCGGAAACCGATGGTCGGCACCTGCATGTCGCGGCCACTGCGCGGGTCATGCAGCGTCTGCATCACGGCGCGTTGCTGCACGTGCGGGTCGGCCATGGCCTCCTTGACGGTGCGGACCTTGGTCGCAGGCACGTGCGCGGCCGAGAGCCGCTGTTCCCAGGCCTGCGCGGAATCGGTGCGCAAGGCGCGGGTGAGCTCCGCGCGAAAGGCGACCGCGTTGGCGCTGCGCGCCTCGGCGCTGTCGAAACGTGGGTCGCGCAGCGTGTCTTCCAGGCCCAGCACCTGGCACAAGCGCACCAGCTGGGCCTCCTGGTTGGCGGTCATCGACAGCAGGCCGTCCGCGGTGGCGAAGATGCCCGACGCCGGCGCGCCGCTGGCGGCGGTATTGCCCTTGGCGGTGAGTTCGATGCCGCTGTTGGCGATGGTCGACATGGTCGACGCCATCGCGACCAGGCCGGCGTCGAGCATGCCGACGTCGACCATCTGCGCCTCGCCGGTGCGGTCGCGCTCGCGCAACGCGGCCACCACGGCGAACGCACCGTACATGCCGGCCAGGTAGTCGAAGATGGGCGGGCCGATGCGGTTGGGCACCGACTCCGCGGTGCCGGTCAGCATGGTCACGCCGGACGCCGCCTGCACCACGTGGTCGTAGGCCGGGCGCCGGGCCATCGGGCCGGTCTGTCCGTATCCGGAGATGGCGCAATAGACGATGTCGCTGCGTTGCGCACGCGCCGCCTCGAAGCCGACACCCAGGCGGTCGGCCACGCCGGCCGAGAAATTCTCGACCACGACGTCGGCCTGGGCCATCAGGCGCAGGGCCAGTGCGCGGCCGCGCTCCGACTGCAGGTTCAGCGTGATCGACCGCTTGGCGGCGTTCTGCGCGACGAACTGGGCCGAAAACTCCGGGATGCCGGTCACCGGGGATCCGCTGCGCGCCCAGTCGCCTTGACCGGGCCGCTCCAGCTTGGTCACCTCGGCGCCGAGCAAGGCCAGCTGGTAGGTGCAATACGGCCCGGCCAGCACGGTGGTCAGGTCCAGGATGCGGATGCCGGCGAGCGGCCGGGGCCGCCGGTCGTCCGGTGTTGCCGATGACGGGGTTGCAGCGGTCATGATGCTCAGTCCACTTTCAGGCCGAGCTGTTTCACCAGCTTGCCCAGTCGCTCGTAGTCGTCGTTGATCGTCCTGGCGAATACCTGCGGCCCGTCACCCGAGGTCGCGAGCCCGTAGGTGGCGAATCGCTCCTGTACATCGGGCATGCGCAGGATCGCCGAGACGTCCTGGTTCACCTTGTCGATGATCGCCTGCGGTGTGCCCATTGGCGCGAAGATGCCCAGCCAGGGAACGACCGGCACGAAACCCGGCACCAGTTCGGTGACGGTCGGGACGTCCGGCAGTTGCGCCAGCCGCTTGAGCGAGGTGGCGGCAATGGGAACCAGCTTGCCCGACTTGATCTGCGGCATGACGACCGCGATCGAATCGCCTTGCAGTTGCAGCCGCCCGCCCATCACGTCGGTCATCACGGCCGCGGCGGCCTTATACGGAATGTGTTGCGCAACCAGCCCCGTCTTGTCCTTGATGGCCTCCATGTTCAGTTGCGGAACGGTGCCATTGCCGGCCGTGCCGTAGTTCAAGGCCGTCGGGTTCGCCTTGCTGTAGTCCACCAGTGCCTTGAAGCTGTTGATCTTGAGTGCGGGTGTGGCGACGATCAGGCTGCTGGGATAGGCCACGTTGATGATGGGCAGGAAGTCCTTGCGCACGTCGTAACCGAGGTTGGAATAGACGTGCGGGTTGATGGCCATCGCGGCCAGCGCCGAAAACAGCAAGGTATAGCCATCGGCCGGCGCCTTGACGGCCGTCTGCGCACCGATGCTGCCGCCCTGGCCGGGTCGGTTCTCCACCGTCACGGCCTGGCCCCAGTGGCTCGACAACTTGTCGGAGACGATACGCGCCAGCGAATCGGTCACGTTGCCGGCGGCATAACTGACGATGAGCCGCACCGGACGCTCCGGGTATTTGCCGGCGTCCGTCGTCTGGGCCTGCAGCGGCAGGGCGACCACGCCGGCCAGGGCCACGGCAGCAAGTGCGCGCAGGCCCTGCGGCAGCCGGGTCGCATGAACGGCGGGGCGGGCGGTGACGCTTCGAAAAGGTGCGGCGGGATGCATGTCTGTCTCCAATCCAGAAAGTGAGCGGGTGGGGGCGAGCGATCAATTCGGCCGGCAGGTGGACCTGCCGTGCACCGTGCCTATTCTGTGGCGCTCATCCCTGTGCGTAAACTATTGAATTCGTATCCATCCATTCCATATCGATATGTCCACATCCGCAGGCGACGCCGCGTCGACACGCCAGCTCACCTCCCGGCGCATGGACCTGCTGCGTGTGCGGCACCTGAAACTCCTTCAGCTGGTGGCCAGCACCGGCTCCCTGACGGCCGCCGCGCAGGAACTCAACATCAGCCAGCCTGCCAGCACCAAGTTGCTGCAGGAGCTCGAACGCGCCGTGGGATGTTCGCTGGTGGACCGGTCGGTGCGCGGAGGCAGCCTGTCGGCAGCCGGAGAGCGCACGCTCGAACGCATGCGCATCGCCATCGGCGCGCTGGACGCCGTCGCGCAGGCCGGAGCGGAGGCGCCTTATCGCCCGCTGGTGCGCATCGGCACCTTGCCGCTGGTCGGCGTGGAGCTGATTCCGCGCATGGTCGCGCTGCTGTCGGAGCGCGGCCAGTTGCCCCGGCTGACGATCCACGAGAGCAACGTCGCCGCGGTGCTCGGCCTGTTGCGCGAAGGCGCGATCGATTGCGTGATCGGGCGTATCGACAGCGACCGGCTCGAGGGTCACGCGGACGAGATCCGCATCACGCGCCTGGCGCGCGACGACTACGCGGTCGCCTGTGCGCCGACCCACCCGCTGGCGGGCAAGCGCAGGCTTGCACTCGCCCGTTTGCGCGCCCACGACTGGATCGTCGCCCCGCACGGCACCCACACGCGGCAGATCTTCGAGATGCGTTTTGCCAGCCAGGGCCTGCAACCGCCGCTGCCGCTGATCGAGTGCTCGGCCTTCCACACCAACCTGTCCACCGTGTCGGCCTGCCCGCTGCTGACCGTGGCACCCCAGAGCGCCGTGCAGTCGTACGTGCGCCTGGGCCGCGTGCACCAGCTCGACCTGGCACAGCCGTTCGCGTCGGACTCCATCGTCTTCATGAGCCTGCGCGACCAGCCGGAGCTGCCGGCGCTGGGCCTGGTGCGCAACGCGCTGCTGGAGGTTGCCGGCACGACACGCGCCGCAGCCTGACGGCGACACGCCGCGCGGGCACCACGCGGCTGCGGCTGACGCGTCAGCCGCAACACGGCCTGGAGACGATCGCCCCTGCACCGGCCACGCCGCCGCGCGCGTCCGATCCGCCTGACCGCGGCCGGTGGCTGACCTGCCCCGCCAGCACCGACACCAGCACGACGAACATGCCCGCCAGCTGGACGCCGTTCAGCGACTGCCCGAGCCAGGCCCAGCCCAGGATCACGGCGGTCACCGGGCTGGCCAGGCCCAGCATCGAGGCCGCCGCCGGCTCCAGCCGTGCCACGCCGCGGAACCACAAGCCGTAGGTCATCGCGGCGCCGACCAGGGTCAACCACAACAGGCCGCCGATGTTCGTCGCATCGAGTCGCGGCAACGCGGGCTCGGTCATCCATGCCAGCGGCAGTAGCAACAGGCCACCGGCGGTGAGTTGCCAGGCCGCAAGCCCCAGCACCGGCACCGTCACCGGCGCCTGCCAGCGCCGCGTGAGCACGGTGCCCGCCGCCATCGAGGCCGCGCCCGCGATCGCCGCCAGCATGCCCACGGGGTCGAGGGCCGCGTCGGGTCCGAGCACCAGCAGCGCAACACCGCCCACACCCGCCAGCGCCAGCAGTACCGCCAGCGCGCGGATCGGCGTGCCCAGCATGGGCCGCGACAGCAGGATCACCAGCAAGGCCTGCACCGAACCCAGCGTCGCGGCGACGCCGCCCGGCAGCCGGTAGGCCGCCACGTACAACAGCACCCAGAACACCGAAAAATTCAGCGCCCCCAGCACCAGGCTGCGCCAGATCCAGATGCCCGAGGGCAACATGCGGGTCCATGCCAGCAGCAACAGGCCGGCGGGCAAGGCGCGCAACGCCGCCAGCGTGATCGGATAACCCGCCGGCAGGGTTTCGGTGGCCACGAGATAGGTGCTGCCCCAGATCGCCGGGGCCAGCGCGGTGAAGAAGATGTCGTGCAGTCGGTTCATGGAAGTTCTCCGGTATCGGTGCTGGCAGTTGGCAGGCGCGCCGGTGTCGCACCCCGCCATCGGTACCGACGAACGCACCGTAAGACGATGGGGTCACCGGCAGCGACCAGGCCGCTGCCCGTCAAGAAACGCACGGGATGTCGATCAGGCCGCCTGCGCCCAGTCGTTCGCGGCCGCAGACGCGATACCCGCGGCCAGCCGCGCGACATGCGCACCCTGGGCATGGGCTCCGGCGAGGTCGATCGCATCGGGCTCGCGCTTGCCGTCGGAGCCGGCGATGGTGCCCGCCCCGTAGGGGGAGCCGCCGACGATGCGGTCCACCGCCGTCTGGCCGCTGAAGGTATAGGGCATGCCCACCACCACCATGCCGAAATGCAGCAGCGGTATCTGGGTCGTCAGCAGCGTAGCCTCGTGGCCGCCATGTTGCGATCCGGTCGACGTGAAGACCGCGCCGACCTTGCCCACCAGCGCGTTGCGCGCCCACAAGCCGCCGGCCTGGTCGAGGAACTGCTTGACCTGCCCGGCCATCATGCCGAAGCGGGTCGGCGTGCCGATGATGATGGCGTCGTAGTGCGCGAGGTCCTGCACCTGCGCCACCGCGGTGTCGTCGTCGACGTAGCCGGCGCTAGCGCGCACGGCCTGCGGCACGGTCTCGGGCACGCGGCGCACGTCGACCACGGTGCCGGGCACCGAACGGGCCCCTTCGGCCTCGGCCCGGGCCAACACACGCACGTGGCCATAACTGGAGTAGTAGAGAACGAGAACACGGGTCATGATGGTTTTTCCTTTCCATGTCGGGTTGCGATGCCGTGATGGTGCGGCCCGCCGGGAAAAAGAAAAACCGCCGCGTGCGCAATGCACTCTTTACGCAGCGTCAGGAAAGTCGGTGCGCCATCGTGTCCTGCAACTGCGCGAGAAAGGCCGACACCTTGGCATCCATGCCGTGGCGCGACGCGGTCACCGCATAGACATGGCGCGCCGGCAAGGCATGGTCCGGCAACACGCGCACGAGTTGCCCCGCGCGCTCGGGCGCGTCGGCGATGAAGTCCGGCAAGGCACCGATGCCCTGCCCCGCGACCAGCATGTCGCGCAGCACCAGCGAACTGCCCACGCGCAGTTGCGGCTCGAGCCGCAGCACCTGCCGGCCCTCGGGGCCTGCGAGCTCCCATTGCGTCGTGGAATCCGCCAGCAGGTAGGCCACGCAGCGGTGCGCCGCCAGGTCGTCGACGCCGGCAGGCGTTCCATGCGCGGACAGGTAGGCGGGCGCGGCGTACAGCCGCTGCGCGATGTCGGCCAACCGGCGCGCGACCAGGTTGGAGTCGGGCAAGGTCGCGCGGATGCGGATCGTCAGGTCGAACCCACCCTCGACCATGTCCACCACCCGGTCGTCGAGCGAGAGGCTCAGCGTGAGCGACGGATATGTCGCCAGCAAGGCCGGCAACATCGGCGCGATGACGATCTGGCCGAACGAACCCGGGGCATTGACGCGCAGGTGCCCGTCCACGGCGCCGGTGTCGCGCCGGACCCGCGCTTCCATGCCGTTCACGGCATCGAGGATGCGACGCGCCTCGTCGTGGTAGTTGCGGCCCTGCTCGGTGAGCGACATCGAACGGGTGGTACGCGTCAGCAGGCTGCAGCCCAGCGACTGCTCGAGTTGCTTGATCTCGCGGCTGAGCAGGCCCGCCGAGACCTCCAGGTCCTCGGCCGCACGGGCAAAACTGCCGCGCTCGACGATGCGGCAGAAGGCATGCATGACGGTCAGCTTGTCCATGGTGCGGCCACCCTTATGCGTACGGCACTACCGCATCAGCTGCGCCAGCGCCGGCGCCCACTTCGCGGCATCGGTCCCGCTGGCCAGGTGCCCATGTTCGCTGTCGATCTCGACATACCGCGCATCGACTCCGGCCGCCGTCAACGCGGCCATCACGCCGGGCGCCAGGCTCGGCGGAAACAAGGCGTCGGTGCGCGACAACACGTACAACACGCGGGCCTTGATCCGGCCCAGCAGCGGGGTCGCATCGAACGCCTCGGCGGCGCGTCCCAGCACCAGCAGCGAGTGGCCGTCGAACGCATGGGCCCAGTCGCGGGCGATACGCGTGATCTCCTGCGCCCGGGCCTGCGGGTCGGGAAACCGCGATGCCAGCTCCTGCTCCAGCCCGTAACCGCGCAGCGTCTCCTCGCGGATCGCCGTCATCGTGGCGTCGATGCCGCCGGCGCGGTAGTAGTGCCCGCCATTCCAGTTCGGGTCCGTGGCCAGCCGCTGCGCCGTGCGCTCGGTGTTCATGTGCGCCGGACGCCTCGGCGCACTGACCGCGATGGCCAACCGGTCCACGAAGTCCGGAAAGATCACGCCCCACGCAAAACCCTGGAAGCCGCCATACGACGGCCCGGCCACGGCGGCCAGATGCATCACGCCCAGTTGCTCCAGCAGCTTCTTCTGCGCGGTGACGATGTCGCGCAGCGTGATGGCGGGGAAGTCCGGCCCGTATTCCCGGCCCGAGCGCGGATCGATGCTGCGCGGCCCGGTCGAGCCGAACGCCGAACCCAGCATGTTGGAGCTGACGACGAAATAACGATCGGTGTCGATCGCCCGCTCCGGCCCCACCAGGCTCGCCCAGGTGCCCTCGGAAGCACCCTCGCCGCCATCGGCGAACAGGTGGCTGCTGGTGTATCCATGGGTCAGCAGCACCGCGTTGCGCCCGTCGGGTGCGAGCGTCCCGTACGTCACGTACGCGAGTTCCGCGGCGGGCAATACCGCCCCGCATTCCAGTTGCAGATCGCCGATCGAACCCCGCATCACGCGCCTCCGTTGAGTGACATGCAGTCTCCGGGGGCGTGACCCCCGTGCCGCCGATTGTGACGCTGCTGGCGCGTCGAACGCCGTCGCGGCTCAGCCCGGCCCCGGCCGCTCGCCCGCGGCGTCGCGCAAGGCCTGGACTTCGCGCCGCAGCGCCGCGTTCTCCGCTTCCAGTTCCGCCACCCGCCCGCGCAAGGACTGCAGTTCGTCATCGCCCGCGGCAGGTGCATCGGGCGGGTGCGGCGCCGCGGTGTCTTCGGACGGCTTGCGCCGCGCCTCGCGCACCCGTTTCGCCGCCAGCTTGAGTTCGTCCTTGCCGGCCAGCACGGCGGCCTTCTGTTCGTCTTCGGGCAGGCTGGCCACTGCGGCCGCTGCGTTGATCGAGATCGTGCCGGACTTCACCGCGGCCACCAGTTCGGGCGCGGCCTGCTTGCGGATCTTCTCGATCAGCACCACCTGACCGCTGGAAAGCCGTGCGGCCCTGGCGATGTCTTCGCGGCTCTCCAGCGGCCGGGGTTGCGGCGCGTTCGCCGCCGGCTCCGGCGACTCCGGCGGATCGGCATCGGCCTGGTCCTGCACAACCGCCGCCGCGGGCGCGGTGGCCTGCATCCGCGCCCGCCGCTCGGCCAGGATGGCGCGCTTGCGCAGCGCCAGTTCGCCCCGCTGGAAATCCGAGATGCTGCGCCGCCCCAGGTGCTGGTCGATCATCCACAGGTGCACGTCCTCGATCGACTGGAACTGCGGGTTCTGCACGGTCTGGTACGGCAGGCCGTGTTGCTGGCAAATGCCGTAGCGGTTGTGGCCATCGACCAGGATGTCGCCCCACAACACCAGGGCATCGCGGCAGCCCTCGGCGAGCAGGCTGCGCTCGAGTGCGGCGTGTTCTTCCGCGGTCAGCGGGTCGATATAGGCTTGCAGCTGCGGGTCGACGACGATGGGCATGAGGGGTTCGTACAGGGGTTGGCCGGGGGGCCGGCATTGTAGGTGCGTAGGGAATAAACCCTACTTGGCCTGCCGCTGCATTTGGTTCACACTAGAACCCATGAACTCCAACAGCGCCCTCCACAGCAGCGCCCGTCGGCCCCGCCGGCCCGGTGATGTCAAACACGATCCGCTCGCCGTCGACGCAGACACCTTGCTCGACGACGTGCAGCCGGCCAAGCGCGGAGGCGCCCGCGGTGTTCCGGTGATGTGCCAGGAACTGCTGCTGCTGCGCGCCGGTGTCGACTGCCCGCAGTGTGGTGCACGCACGCCGGTGTTCGCGATGATGGGGCTGCCCGAATTCGAGGTGCAGAACGCGCCGTCGACCTTGCTGCGCCGCATCGCGAACCTGCCGCCCGAGGTCGACAAGGCGGTACGTGCATTCAGCAAGGGCCGCTGGCGCAACGACCACCGCGCGAGCAAGACCAGCGGCGCTTTGTGGCTGAGCCACTGCGCCCGCTGCGATGCCCGGCTGGACGAAGACTTCACGCTGGGCGACGACGGCCCGTTCCGGCCCCGGCTCTACAAGCAACGCGTGGCGATCAAGATGGAACGCCTGCCCGGCCCGTTCGTGCTCGACGGCGCCCAGCGCCTGCCCAACCTGCCGATGCTGAGCTGGCTCGACTGGCACAACGACCGCGAGCGCAAGGCCCATGCGGCCAAGCCCCGCGGCGCGGCGCGCGGCGGCGGTTCGGCGGCCCGAAAACGCCGCTGAGCGCCGGAGCCCGGCGCTTGCTTCGGCCGCCCGCGGCTCACGCGGGCGCCGGCACGGCCGCGTCGCGCCGGCGCCGCTGGCGCACCACGACCCACCCGATCAGTGCCAGCGCCGGCACGAACATCCATTCGCTGGCCGGCCGGTCGTTCGCGATCTCGACCGCCATGATCCGAAAACCGGGCTCGATGCCGAGCCGCGCCGCCGGGCTGCCGAAGTCGACGCTGT
>JBFIDI010000186.1:0-9958 GCA_041581405.1 Burkholderiaceae bacterium | reverse complement strand
GGGGGCCCCGGCGTCGGTGACGACGGGCCTGCCACACCGGACGGCCTGGCCCGGCGATTCGATGCCAGGGCGCTGATCGCGGCGGTCGCGTTGTCGCTGTTGTCCGGCATCGTTGCCGTGGCGCTGTTGATGGTCCAGCGCGACCACGACCTGCAACAGGGCGGCCGGCTGACCGAGACCTTCGCCGCCGTCGTGGACGAGCAGACGACTCGCACGCTGCAGGCACTGGAGCAGCGCCTGGAGTCGATCGCGCAACGCACCGGCCGCGGCGACGCGGACGAGGCAGTCCTGCGCGCCATGCTCGACGAGCAGTTGCGCAGGCTGCCGTTCGTCGGCGCCCTGTTCATCCTCGACGCCCGGGGACAGGTCCTGCATGCGACCGGCCCGGTCGCGCAGCACGCGGCCCATGACGACAAGGACTATTTCCAGGTGTTCCGCACCCGACCGGGCACCGTCTTCCACCTGGGACGCCCGCAACAGCAGCCCGATTCGCAGGCCTGGGAACTGCCTGCGAGCCGCCCGGTCTTCGATGCCTCCGGCGCATTCGCGGGTGTGGTCCTGGCGACGCTGCAGGCCTCCCATTTCAGTGACCTGTGGGGGCGTCTGGCGCTGGAGTCCGGCAGCACCATGAGCCTGCTGCGCAGCGACGGCACCTTGATGCTGCGCAGTCCGCTGGAGCCGGCGGCCATGGGCCATGACTACAGCGGCGGGCCGCTGTTCCGCCAGTTCCTGCCGATGGCGGCCCACGGCGGCTTCCGCATGAACAGCCCGATCGACGGCTCGCTGCGCCTGTTCGCGTATCGCACACTGGCGCAGTTCCCGGATCTGGTCGTCATCGTCGGCCGCACCGTCGACGTGGTGCTGGCACCGTGGCGCCAGATGCTGGCGATCATCGCCGCCGGCTGGCTGCTGGGCAGCGCGGCGGTCATTGCCGCGGCCATCCGCCTGGGACGTCTTTCGGCACAACGCAAGAGCGCCGAACACCGCGCATTGCAGATGGCGCGGCGGCTCTCGATCGCCGGCGACGCGGCGGGCATCGTGTTGTGGGACTGGGAACTGGCCGACCACGGTTGGCATGTCACGCCCAGTTACTACAGCACGCTGGGGCTCGCGCCCGGCAGCCCCTACGTGTCGCGCGACGCGTGGCTCGAACGCATACACCCGGAAGACCGCGCGCAGCTGGACAAGGCCCTGGCCACGATACAGGCCACGTCGCAGGACCGCTACCGGTTCGAGGCCCGGATGCGCCATGCCGATGGCAACTACCGGTGGATCCAGGAAATCGGGCACGTGCAGCGTCGCGATGCGCAAGGCCAGCCGCTGCAACTCATGGGCGTGCGCATCGACATCACGGACCGCAAGCGCCGCGAGCGCGACCGTGCGCAACTGCTCGAGCGCATCACCGACGGATTCATTGCGCTCGACAACGACTGGGCATTCACCTATGTCAACGCCAGGGCGGGAGAACTGCTCCGTCGCCGGCCCGCCGAGCTGATCGGCAAATGCATCTGGGACGAATTGCCGCCCTTGCCCGACGAGCCGTTCCCGCGCGCCTGCCACCAGGCGATGGCCGACCAGCAGCCGAGCCGGCTCGAGGCGTATTACCCGGATCTCGGCCTGTGGATCGAGGACCATATCTATCCGGCGCCGGACGGCGTTTCCATCTTCTTCCGGGACATCACCCAGCGCAAGGCCGACGAGCTCGCGCTGCGCCACGCCAAGGAGCAGGCGGAGAACCTGATCGCCAACGCCAACGTGATGATCGTCGGCCTCGATGCCGACGGCAACATCACCTTGTTCAACAAGGTCGCACAGGAACTGACCGGCTACACGCTGGCCGACCTGGCCGGACGCAACTGGTTCGACGTGTTGTGCCCGCGCCAGCGTTACCCCCAGGTCTGGCAGGAGTTCGAGCGCCTTTCGCGCGCCGGCACCGTCCGGCAATTCGAGAACCCGATCCTGACCGCCACCGGCCGGGAACTGACGATCTCGTGGCAGAACACCGTGCTGCGCGACGGCGAGACCGTGACCGGCATCCTGTCCTTCGGCATCGACGTCACCGCGCGTTGCCAGGCGGAACACGACCTGGCCGAAAGCCGCGATCAGTTCGAGACGCTGGCGGACCACTCCATGCAGGGTATTGCCCTGGTGCGCAAGGGCCAGCTGATCTATGTCAACGCGGCCATGTGCGCAATCACGGGTCGCAGCGCGACCGAACTGACCCGCCTGTCGCTGCCGCAACTCATGCAATGGCTGCATCCGGACGACCGCGCCGGTTCGCTCGAACGCCAGCGCAAGGCCTTGCAGGGCGACGCCGCGCAGGAGATCGCCGAACTGCGCATCCGGCATCCCGACGGCGGCTGGCGCTGGATCCAGTCCGCCACCCGTTCGATCATGCTGCGCGGCGAGCCGGCGATGCTGGCGATGATGATCGACATCCACGAGCGCAAGCTCGCCGAGGTTGCGCTGCGCGAGAGCGAAGAACGTTTCCGCGGCATCTTCGAGTCGTCGGCCATCGGCATCAGCCTGGCCGACCGGCAGGGCCGCTGGATCATGGTCAATCCGGCGTTGTGCGACATCGTCGGTTATCCGGAGCCGGAGTTGCTGCGGCTCGACTACGAGACGATCAGCCACCCCGACGACACGCCGCAGGACCGCGCGCTGACCGCCGAGTTGTACGAGGGCAAGCGCCGCAGCTTCCAGATGGAGAAACGCTACCGCCATCGCGACGGCCGGACCGTGTGGATCAACCTGACCGTGGCCCTGGTGCACGATGCGCTCGGACAGCCGGTGCACACGGTCGCCCATGTCGAGGACATCACCGAGCGCAAGCAGCTCGAACAGGAGTTGCGGTCGAGCAAGGGGCGTTTGCGTGCGACCCTGGACGCCTTGCCGGACCTGATGTTCGAGGTCGACATCGACGGTCGTTACCACGACTACCATTCGCATCGCACCGACCTGCTGGTCGCGCCGCCGGAGATGCTGATGGGCCGGCGCGTGGACGAGGTCATGCCGGCCGAATCGGCGCGGACCGTCATAGCCGGCCTGCACGAGGCCCTGGAACACGGCCATGCCAGCGGGCTGCAGATCCCGCTGGAGTTGCCCGGCGGCCCGCACTGGTTCGAGTTGTCGATCGCACGCAAGGCGGTCGAACCGGACGAGCTGCCGCACTTCATCGTGTTGTCGCGCGACATCACGGACCGCATCCGCACGCAGGAGGCCTTGCGCAGCAGCGAAGCGCTGATGCGGCAAATGGCCGACTCGGTCAGCCAGATCTTCTGGTTGCTGGACCTGCAGCAGCAACGCTACCTGTACATCAGCCCGGCCGTGCAGGCCGTGCTGGGTTGCAGCATCGCCGACCTGGCCGACGATCCGCATTGTTGGCGCCGCCACATCCATCCGCTGGACCGCGAGCAGGTATTGCGCCAGCTCGCTGCGGCGCGGGAGACGAGCCGCTACGACATGCAGTTCCGGTTGCAGCATCCGGACGGCAGCCTGCGCTGGATCCATGCCCGCGCCTATCCCGTGGTGGGCGCCGACCAGGGGCCCCAGCGCTGCGCCGGCCTGATCGAAGACATCACCGCGCGCAGGACGCTGGAGATCCGCGAGGAACATGAACGCGAGATCCTGCAATACCTGGCCAGCGGGATACCGATGACCGAAATGCTGGAGCGTTTCGTGCTGGGCTACGAGGCCATGGTTCCGGGCATGCTGGGTTCGGTGCTGCTGCTCGATGCCGAAGGAGACCGTCTGCGCCACGGGGCCGCGCCCCATCTCCCGCAGGCCTACTGCGCCGCCGTCAACGGCGCCCCCATCGGGCCGGCGGCCGGTTCGTGCGGCACCGCCGCCTATTCCGGCGAAAGCGTCATCGCATCGGACATCGCCAACGATCCGCGCTGGGTCGACTACCGGGAGCTGGCCCTGCAACACGGCTTGCGCGCCTGCTGGTCGGTACCGATCAAGGGCATGAAGGGCCAGGTGCTGGGCACGTTCGCGTTCTACTTCGACCATGTGCGCGACTGCGCACCGAGCGAACTCGCCACCATCGAAAGGGGCGCACAGCTGGCCAGCCAGGCACTCGAGCGGCTGCTGGCGGTGCGCGAGCTGCAGGACAACGAGGAGCGTTACCGCACGCTGGTCGAATGGTCGCCCGAAGGCATCGCCGTGCACCAGGACGAGCGGCTGGTCTATGTCAATCCGGCCGGCGCCGCCATCGTCGGCGCAACGTCGGCCGCGGACGTGACCGGCAAGCCCTTGCTGGACTTCGTCGACCCGCGCGACCGCGACGAAGTGCGGCAGATGATCGGGCGCATCCTGGAGAACGGCGTTCCGTCGCCGTTGACCGAGCGGCGATTCGTCCGGCTCGACGGTACGGTGATCGACGTCGAGACCAAGGCCGGCCCGATCACCATCGGCGGGACGCCGGCGGTGCAGGTGGTGATGCGCGACGTCACGGCGCGCAAGCAGGCCGAGGCCGACCTGCGCGACAGCCGCCAGCAGTTGCGCATCCTGTCGCTCAAGGTGCTGGCGACGCAGGAAACCGAGCGACGCCGGATTGCCCACGAACTGCACGACGAACTCGGGCAGGCCCTGACCGCCATCAAGATCAACCTGCAGGCCGAAGAACAGCTGAGCCACGAGGGTGGCAGCAACCCGCGGGCCGACAACATCGGCATCGTGGAGTCGGCCCTGCAGCAGGTGCGCAGCCTGGCGCTGGCGCTGCGACCCTCGATGCTCGACGACCTGGGCCTGGTGCCCGCGTTGCGCTGGCTGACGGAACAGACGACCAGCCGCCATGCATTGCAGCTGGAACTGCAGGCGCCCCGGCAGCTGCGGCGCCTGCCCCCCGACCTGGAAACCGCCGTGTTCCGCATCGTGCAGGAAGCCCTGACCAACGTGGTGCGCCACGCGCAGGCCCGGCATGTGCATATCGACATTCGACTCGAGAACCCGGAGCGGTTACAGGTGCAGATCCGCGACGACGGCGTCGGTTTCGATGTTGCGGCGATGCGGCGCAGGGCCTCCGAGGGCAACAGCATCGGCGTGCTGGGCATGCAGGAGCGGGCCACGCTGGTCGGCGGGCAGTTGACGATCAGGTCCGCGCCGGGCCAGGGCTGTACCGTGACCATCGGGTGCCCCGTCCCGATCGCCGCGGACGCGTGATCCGCCCGACGGCCGCTGGCGCCGGGGCTCGCGAGCCCGTCACGGTCTGGGGTAGCATTGCCGCGTGGCGCCACCGACGCCGGGAATGCGCCATGCGGATTCGGGCCGGGCAATCGACACGCGCCGCACAAGAATGGTCAGGAGGACATCGACATGGAACACGCACGCGCCCGCGGGCATTGGAACGATCACGGCCGCCGGCAGGGCTGGCGATGAAGCTGGACCTGGCCGGCATCCTGTGGGACCAGATTCCGGACGCGTTGCTGGCCGTCGACCCGCAAGGTGTCGTGGTGCACTGGAATCCGGCGGCCGAGACCGTGTTCGGCTACCGGGCACAGGAAGCACGGGGGCAATCGATCTTCTCGCTGATCGTGCCCGCCGACCGCCAGGACGAGGAGCGCCAGGCGCAGGCCGACGCCCTGCGCAGCGGACTGGCCGTGTTCGAGTCGGTGCGCCGGCGCAAGGACGGCACGCTGGTGCATGTCAACGTGTCGACGCGCGCCATCCGCGGCCCCGACGGCAGGCTCGATTTCTTCCTGACGACGAAAAAGGACGTCACCCACCTCAAGGTGCTGCGCGACGCCAAGCTGGTCGAGGCGCGTTTTCGCGATCTGCTCGAATCCACGCCCGACGCCATCGTCATGGTCAACGTGACCGGCCGCATCGTCATGGTCAACGGACAGGCCGAGTCGCTGTTCGGCTACCCGCGCGCGACGCTGCTCGGGCAGCCGGTCGAATACCTGCTGCCGGCACGGTTCCACCAGGCCCACCTGCGTCACCGCGCGCATTTCTTCGAGCAACCGCGCACCCGCACCATGGGGGCCGGACTCGAGTTGTACGGACTGCGCAGCAATGGCGACGAGTTCCCGGTCGAGATCAGCCTGAGTCCGCTGCAGACCGAGGAAGGCACGATGGTGATGAGCGCGATCCGCGACATCACCGATCGCAAGAAGGCCGACAAGAAATTCCGCGACCTGCTCGAGTCGGCCCCGGACGCCATGGTCATCGTCAATCGCGACGGTGTCATGGTTCTGGTCAACCACCAGGCGGTACGGTTGTTCGGCTGGAGCCAGGAGGAGATGCTGGGCAAGTCCATCGACGTGCTGGTACCGACGCGCTTCCGTCCGCAACACGCCATGCACCGCCGCGGCTTTGCCGCGCAGTCGCGTGCCCGCGCCATGGGCGCGGGACTGGACCTGTACGGGCTGCGCAAGGACGGCAGCGAATTCCCGGTCGAGATCAGCCTCAGCCCGATGGACACCGAGGAAGGCCCGTTCGTCTCCAGCGCCATCCGCGACGTGACCGAGCGCAAGCGCTTCGAGCAGGCGCTGCGCGACAAGAACATGCAGCTCGAAGACGCCGCGCGCGTCAAGGACCGTTTCCTGGCCACCATGTCGCACGAATTGCGCACGCCGCTCAATGCGGTGATCGGATTCACCGGCACCTTGCTGATGGAGCTGCCCGGCGCGCTCAATGCGGAGCAAAAGCGCCAGCTCGGCCTGGTGCAGTCCAGCGCCGACCACCTGCTGTCGCTGATCAACGACCTGCTGGACCTGGCCAAGCTCGACGACAACAGCAAGGAGCTGCAATGGGAGCCGGTCGATTGCCGCCGCCTGCTCGAGGAACTGTCGGCCACGTACCGGCCGCAGGCCGTCGACAAGGGCCTGGCCTTCGACCTGCACCTGCCCGACGGGCCGCTGCATCTGGTCACCGACCACCGTGCGTTGCGCCAGATCCTGATCAACCTCGTGGGCAACGCGATCAAGTTCACGCGCAGCGGATCGGTCGCATTGCGGCTGGAGACCGGCACCGCACCGTCGCCCTGGCGCTTCCGGGTGCAGGACACCGGCGCGGGTATTGCCGCGCAGGACCAGCAGCGCCTGTTCCAGGCGTTCTCGCGGCTCGAAGCCGCCGAACGCGACGCGATCGAAGGCACCGGCCTGGGCCTGCACCTGAGCCGCCGGCTGGCCCAGGCGCTCGGCGGGACGCTGGAACTGCAAAGCACACCCGGACACGGAAGCACCTTTACACTCGCGCTGCCGACCGGGCCCGGCGCATTGCAGCCGTCCGGCAGCGACGCCGGCACCACGCGACCACCGAGGGCATGACATGGGCGCACGCATCCTGATCATCGAAGACGACCCGGCCAGCCGCGAGCTCGTCAAGTACCTGCTCGAGTCGGCCGGGCACACGGTCCTGGTGGCCACCGAAGGCGGCACCGGCGTGCGCCTGGCGATCGACGAACAGCCGGACCTGCTCATCTGCGACCTGCAGATGCCGGTGATGAGCGGCTACCAGGTGGTGCAGGCCCTGCTCGACTACCCGCAATGGCGCAAGGTACCGATCATCGCCGTGACGGCCTTCTCGATGCCCGGCGACCGCGACAAGACGCTGGCATCGGGTTTCGACGAACACATCAGCAAGCCGATCGCGCCGCGCCACTTCGTGGAGCAGATCGAGGCATTCCTGCCCGACCGCATGCGCGGCGGCGGTGCCGCGCCCCGGCCATGACCCGGACCGGCACGACCGCTGCCCGCATCCTGGTCGTCGACGACGTCGCGGCCAACCGGGACCTCGTCGCAACCGTGGTGCGGCACATGGGCCACCAGGCGCTGGAGGCCAGCGATGGCCTGCAGGCGCTCGACCTGGTGCGCAGCGAACGACCGGACCTGGTGATCTCCGACATCCTGATGCCCACGATGGATGGCCTGGAGTTCGTCTCCCGGCTGCGCGCCGACCCCGCGCTGGCCGCGACCGAGGTGGTCTTCTACACCGCCCACTACCGCGAACGCGAGGCCGGCAACCTGGCCAAGATCTGCGGCGTGTCGCAGGTCCTGCTCAAGCCTTGCGGGCCGCAGGACATCATCCGGGTGGTGCGCCTCGCACTCGGCCGGGCCGCGGCGCCGGAGCCTGAACAACCGACGGGCACGGCGCGGCAAACCGCGCAGCTGACCACGGAGCAGTTGTCGGAACGGCTGCACATGCTCGAGTCGAGCAACCAGCGACTCGCCGCATTGACCGACCTGAACCTGCACATGGCGTCGGAGCGCGACGTCCGGTCGCTGCTGGAGAAGGTCTGCCGCGGATCGCGCGATCTGATCGGCGCCCGTTATGCGCTGCTCGGCGTCAATGGCCGGGAAGCTGGCGACACCCTGTTCGTGGGTTGCGGCATCGAACCCGACCGCCTGCGGCGCCTGGGATGGCCCTCGATCGAGAACGGCCCGCTGGGCGAGGTGCGCCGGGAACGCAGGACCCGCCGCATCGACAACCCGGGCGGCGATCCGGTCCACGTCGGCCTGCCGGCCGGTTATCCGGCCGCCCATCGGCTGCTGATCGCGCCGGTGGCCTCGCTGGAAGCCAGTTACGGCTGGATCTGCCTGGCCGACAAGCTGGGTGCCGACCATTTCGACGAGCAGGACGAACACATGCTGACCATGCTCGCGGCGCAACTCGGACGCATCTACGAAAGCGGCATGTTGTACCTGACGGTGCAGCGCGATGCCGAGCGGCTGCAGACGGAGATCCGCGAGCGCCGCCTCGCACAGCAGGCGCTGCAACACAGCACCGTACAGCTGCGGGCCCTGTCGCGCCGGGTGCTGGAGACCCAGGAAGCCGAGCGCCGGCGGGTCGCGCGGGAACTGCACGACGAGCTGGGACAGTCACTGACCGCGATCAAGATCCAGCTGCAGTCGCGCCAGTTCGGGCGTGTCGCCGATGACGGCGCCGACGGCGACATGCGCGACGCGTCGATACAGATCGTCGACCATGCCATCGACCAGATGCGCAGGATCGCGCTCGGTCTGCGCCCTTCGGTGCTGGACGACCTGGGTCTGGCGCCGGCATTGCGCTGGCTGGCCGACGAGGCGACGACGCGCAGCCCGCTGATCGTGCAGGTCCAGGGCGGCCAGAACCACGCGCGCATCGATCCGCACTGCGAAACCGTGTGTTTTCGCATCGCCCAGGAGGCATTGACCAATGCCGTCCGCCATGGCGGCGCCACCCGTGTCGTGCTGCAACTGCGCATCGACGATGACAAGGTCTGGCTGCAGATCGACGACGACGGCGCGGGCTTCGACGTCGAGGCCGCGCTCCAGTTCGCCTCGCACGGCGGCAGCATGGGTCTGCTGGGCATGCGCGAACGTGCCCGGCTGGCGGGCGGCGTGCTGGAGATCGTGTCGGGGCCGGGACGCGGCACCTCGGTGCGCCTGACCTGCCCCCTGGTCATCGGGGAGACCTCGTCATGAAGCCGGCGCGTGTCGTGCTCGCCGACGACCACACGCTGGTACGCGCCGGGTTGCGCAAGCTGCTGGAGTCCATGTCCGAGGTCACGGTCGTCGGGGAGGCCGACGACGGCCTGGCCCTGCTTGCCATGGTGCAGGAGCTGCAGCCGGAACTGGCCCTGCTCGATATCGCGATGCCGGGCCTCAACGGCCTGGAAACGGCCGCCCGCCTGTCCAGGACCGCGCCGGGCCTGCGCGTGCTGATGTTGTCGATGCACCAGAACGAGGAATACGTGCGGCAGGCCTTGCGCAACGGCGCCGCGGGTTACATGCTCAAGGATGCGGCGCCGATGGAACTGGCACTGGCGATCCGGGCCGTGCTGCGCGGCGAGGTCTACCTGAGCCCGTCGGTGTCCAAGGGCGTGGTCAGTGACTACGTACAGCGCCTGCGCAGCGACGAGCCGGCCGGCAGCGGACTCACGCCGCGCCAGACCGAAGTCCTGCAACTCATTGCCGAGGGCCACAGCAGCAAGGAGATCGCGCGCAGGCTCTCGTTGTCGGTGAAGACCGTCGAG
>JBFIDI010000185.1:0-9960 GCA_041581405.1 Burkholderiaceae bacterium | reverse complement strand
CTCCTTTATTTCGCTACGCAGAGCACCCCACCGTCCTGATCCAGCGACTTTGCTTGTACGCCGAGCACCACCGCCGCCACACAGGCCAAGCGAGGTGGGTGGGGGGCGCAGTGAAGTACAGGGGGAATCGATGGGCGAAGCCCATCGAGGAGGACATGAACGGAGCCCCCCACCTGCCTCGCTTGGCCCACCACTGACGTTACACGGAAGGAATTGACAAGAAGGCCCCTCCGAATCGCGACGCCGGCATCACTGGGGAGGCATCATCACGATGTAGCGTCAGGCCGGAAACCAGTGGCGCGTCCGGTTCGCAAACGCCACCAGCGACAACATCACCGGCACCTCGACCAGCACACCGACCACCGTTGCGAGCGCGGCACCCGAGTGCAGGCCGAACAGCGAGATCGCCACCGCCACGGCCAGTTCGAAGAAGTTGGAGGTCCCGATCAGACACGCCGGCGCGGCGATATCGTGCGTCAGCTTCATGCGGCGCGCCGCCACGTAGGCGATGGCGAAGATGCCGTAGCTCTGCAGCACCAGCGGCACGGCGATCAACAGGATGATCAGGGGCTTGGCGATCAGCGTCTCGGCCTGGAAACCGAACAACAACACCACGGTGGCGATCAGGCCGACGACGGACCAGGGCTTGAGCGCGGCCACGCCCTGCGCGAGCCGCTGCGTGCCCCCCCGGGCCATCCAGGCCTTGCGGGTCAACACACCGGCGACCAGCGGCAGCACCACGTACAACACGGTCGACAGCAGCAGCGTCTCCCAGGGCACGGTGACGTCGGTCACGCCCAGCAGGAAGGCGGCGATCGGTGCGAACGCGAACACCATGATCAGGTCGTTGACCGACACCTGGACCAGCGTGTAGTTCGGGTCGCCCTTCGTCAGCTGGCTCCAGACGAAGACCATCGCGGTACACGGCGCGACACCGAGCAGGATCATGCCGGCGATGTATTCGCTGGCCGACTGCGGATCGACCCAGGGCGCGAAGACATACTGGAAAAACAGCACGGCCAGCGCCGCCATCGTGAACGGCTTGACCAGCCAGTTGATGACCAGGGTCAGCACCAGGCCGCGTGGCCGCTTGCCGACGTCCTTGACCGCGGCCAGGTCGATCTGGATCATCATCGGGTAGATCATGACCCAGATGAATACCGCCACCACGAGGTTGACGTGCGCCAGCTCGATGGCGGCAATGGCCTGGAACAGGCCGGGCGACCACAGGCCCAGCGCGACACCGGCCGCTATGCCCAGGCCGACCCAGACGGTCAGGTAACGTTCGAACAAACCCATCGCGAAACTCCCCATTGCTGATTTCGATTGTGTGAAGGCGGCACCGGTTGCTGCACCACCGGCGCGCTTGTCTGACTGCAGTACCGGGTTCAACCCCAGCAACAGATCGGCCCGCAGCCGGGCAGTCGCAACCAGCGTGGCAGCGAAGGACGCCGGCAGGCTGCGTTGCACGGCTGGACCGGCCCGCGCGTGTTTTCGAACAGGCGCGCGAACCACGCGCGCACGGCCGTGCTCAGCGGCATGACGACACCTCGCTCGTGGCCGGCCGGCCCCTGTCGGCCGGGGTCGGTGCCGCGGCAGACACGCTGGCACAGAAGCTGGCGCCGGCGGCGGGATCGTCGTCAGGGACGGACGGATACAAGCGATTCATCGTGGGTTTTCCTGGTGAAGGGTCAACAGTGGGTGTGGCCCGAAGCCGCATCGAGTTCGCACGCCGCGCCCTGGCAGCAGTGCGCGGTGAGGTACTGGAGCAGGCCATTCATGACCTCGACCGCGGGGCGGTAGATCAGGCTGCGACCGTCGCGCTCCTGCAGCGCGAGGCCGGCATGCATCAATTCCTTCAGATGGAAGGACAGCGTCGATGCCGGCACGTCGAGCATGGCGGACAAGGCGCCGGGCGTCATGCCGTGCGGCCCGGCACCGACCAGCGCGCGAAAGATGCGCAGCCGCATGTCCTGGGCCAGCGCGGCCAAGGCGATGACGGCCTGTTTTTCTTCCATATTTCGATTATTACGGAAATATCGAAGACAACTGCAAACCCGCGCCATAGTCAGGGGCTTTGGGTGTGAGCCGACCAACGATGACCCTGGCCGCCGTGGCGTCGGCCGCGCCGGGCGGATGCGCCGCCCGCGCCGCCCATCACTTCGCTTCGTCGATCATCCGTATCGTCTTGTCCTCGACCTCGCGGGCCACCGGAGCCAGCTCCGGGTCCTGGGACAAGGACGACAACATCTTGACCGGCGTGATCAGGCCGATACGCGTCGCGCCCTTTTCGGTATAGACCGAAATCCGGCACGGCAAGGCCATGTTCAGCCGCATGTCGGAGGCCAGCACCTTGGCCGCCTGGGCCGGATTGCAGACCTCGAACACCTGGCACTGCTCGGCGAAATCGATGCCCTTGCTGCGCAGCGTCGCGCCCAGGTCGTGCACATGCAACACGCCGAAGCCGTTGCGCTTGACGGCGGCATCCAGGTCCTGGGCCGCCTGCTCGAATGTCTTCTGGGTCTCGACGATGTAATACACGGCATAACTCCCGATGGCATCAAAACCACTTTGTACCGCGTTCGCCGGCGATCCGTGCTGCGATGGGTCAATACATGGGAGCGCCACACGCGCCACGGAGGCCACACACACACGCGCGCGGGCTGATCGCCATCGGACGCGTGCCCGGGCCCGCGGCGTATCCGATTGCTGCGCCGGGCGCATCAATGACCCCGACATTGCGCATCGATCCCGCCGCCATTTGCCGCTAGCATCCGGACTCGACCCGCGCACGGCGCCGGGCTGTCGCCACGACACGCCGGCTGCCGGCCGTTCCAACCCAAGGAGTCCTTCATGCTCACGCTCTACATCGGCAACAAGAACTACTCGTCCTGGTCCATGCGTCCCTGGGTGCTGCTCAAGCAGGCCGCAATCCCGTTCGAGGAAGTCGTGGTGCGTTTCGATTCGTTCCAGGCCGATTCGCAGTTCAAGAAGACCATCGGACCGGTAAGCCCGACCGGCAAGGTACCGGTGCTGGTCGACGACGGTTTCGCGGTCTGGGACACGCTGGCGATCGCCGAATACCTGGCCGAAAAATATCCCGACCACCACCTGTGGCCGCAGGACACCCGTGCCCGCGCCCGGGCGCGCAGCGTCTGTGCCGAAATGCATGCGGGATTCCAGAACCTGCGCGGCGCCTGCGGCATGAACATCGAGGCCGACCTGGCACAGGCCGGTGCGCTGATCTGGCGCGACCAGCCGGGCGTGCGCGCCGACGTCGCGCGCATCGTCGCCATGTGGAGCGAACTGCTGGACGCATACAAGGGGCCGATGTTGTTCGGCGCGTTTTCGATCGCCGACGCGATGTTCGCGCCCGTCGTCATGCGCCTGACCCGATACGCATTGCCGGTGCCCGAACCCATCACCGCCTACCTGCGCCGCGTCGAGGCGCTGCCCGGCGTCGCCGCCTGGATCGAGGACGCGCTGCGGGAGCAGGATTTCATCGACCACGAGGAGCCCTACCGGCTGCACCGCTGAGCCGGCGCGGACCGCGCGGGCCCTGCGCGGCGTGGCGCCTACACTCGTGGCCATGGAGATCTACCTGGTCGGCGGCGCGGTACGCGACACCTTGTTGGGCCTGCCGGTCAAGGACCGCGACTGGGTCGTCGTCGGCGCTTCGCCGCAGCAGCTGGTGGACCTCGGCTTCGTTCCCGTGGGCAAGGACTTCCCGGTGTTCCTGCACCCGGCCAGCAAGGAGGAATACGCGCTCGCACGCACCGAGCGCAACTCCGCGCCCGGCTACAAGGGCTTCACGGTCCATGCCGCGCCCGACGTCACGCTGGAACAGGACCTGGCGCGGCGCGACCTGACGATCAACGCCATCGCGGTGTCCCGGCGCCAACTCGCCGCCGACGGCAGCTTCGACCCCGCGACCGTCACGCTGGACGACCCCTACCACGGCCAGCGCGACCTGCAGCGCCGCGTGTTGCGCCATGTCACCGACGCCTTCCACGACGACCCGGTGCGCATCCTGCGGGTCGCGCGTTTCGCCGCCCGTTTCGACGAATTCCACGTGGCCGACGAAACCCTGGCGCTGATGCGCTCCATGGTGGCCAACGGCGAGGTCGATGCGCTGGTGGCCGAACGCGTCTGGCAGGAGCTGGCGCGCGGCCTGATGGAGGACACGCCTTCGCGCATGCTGCAGGTGCTGGCCGATTGCGACGCGCTGGCCCATCTGTTGCCCGAGTTCTGTGACGACCGGGCCGATGCCGGCCCGGCCACCCGCCTCGGCGCCCGGTTGGTCGACGAAGCCGCCTGCGAACAGGCCCCGCTGAGCGTGCGTTTCGCCAGCCTGTGCCGCGCCGTGGCGGACACGTCCCGCATCGCAGCCATGTGCGCGCGCCTGCGCGCACCCAACGACTGCCGTGACCTCGCGCTGCTGGCCGCGCGCGAGAGCAGCGCCATCGACGACAGCGGCCGCTGCGATGCCGCCGGCCTGGTCGCGCTGCTCGAACGCTGCGACGCCTTGCGCAAGCCGGCACGGTTCCACGAACTGCTGCGGGTCTGTGCCATCGGCGCCATCGTCGACGCGCGCATCGGCGACGACGGATATCCGCCGCTGCATCGCCTGCGCACGGCACTGGCAGCCGCGCAGGCGGTACCCACCGATGCGATTGCACGCCGCGTGATGGCCGACGGCCAGAGCGGCCCCGCTGTCGGTGCGGCCATCCATGCCGCGCGGGTCGCGGCGGTGGCCGCCGTCGGCACAGCCTGATACCGCCGCGGTCGGCGCGAAGCGCGTCAGCGCATGCCCAGCACCGTCTTGCCGAACACGTCGGCGTGTTCGCGCGGCGGCGAGCGCCAGTATTGCTGCGGCGCCGTGACCTGGCCGCCGAGTTCGGCCGCGGCATGCCAGGGCCAGCGCGCGTCGAAGATGATGCCGCGCGCAATCGCCACCAGATCGGCCTGGCCGCTGGCGACGATGGCCTGCGCCTGGGACGGTTCGGTGATCAGGCCGACGGCGATCGTCGTGACACCGGTCGCCTCGCGGATCCGCTGCGCGAACGGCACCTGGTAACCGGGCCCCAGCGTGATCTTCTGCGCCGGCGAGATGCCGCCGCTCGACGCGTCGATCCAGTCGACGCCGCGCGCCTGCAGTTGGCGCACGAACGCCAGTGTCTGCTCGATGTCCCAGCCGCCGTCGATCCAGTCGGTGGCCGAGACGCGCACGCCGACCGGCTTGTCGTCGGGAAACGCCGCGCGCACGGCCTCGAACACCTCGAGCGGGAAACGCATGCGGTTCTCCAGCGAACCGCCATAAGCGTCGTCGCGCCGGTTCGCGATCGGCGACAGGAACTCGTGCAGCAGGTAGCCGTGCGCGGCATGCAATTCGATGCCGTCCAGCCCCAGTCGGGCCGCGCGCCGGGCGCTGGCGGCAAACGCGTCGCGGATGCGCTGCAGTCCGGCGGCGTCCAGTGCCAGCGGCGCCGTCTCGCCCTCCTTGATCGGTACCGCGGATGGCGCGTGCGCCAGCCAGCCGCCTTCAGCCACCGGTATCTGCTGCCCGCCGTTCCACGGCTCCCGACTCGAGGCCTTGCGGCCCGCATGGCCGAGCTGCACGAAGAGGGGCATGGCGCTGTAGCGCCGGATCGATTCCAGCACGCCACCCAAGGCCGCCTCGGTCGCGTCGTCCCACAGGCCCAGGTCGCCGGGCGTGATGCGCCCCTCGGACTCGACCGCGGTGGCCTCGATGCACAACATGCCGGCCCCCGACAGCGCCAGCTGGCCCAGATGCATCAGGTGCCAGGGCTGGGCCTGGCCGTCGACGGCGGAATACTGGCACATCGGCGAGACGACGATACGGTTGGGCAAGCGGACGCTGCGCAGTGCGAAGGGCGAAAACAAGGCGCTCATGCGGATTCCTGTACGGTGAAGACAAGGCGCATTCTCGCAAGCCGCAGCGACCCGTGCCGGGACGGCGCGCGTCGGGCCTGCCGTCGGCGTGTGCGATGCGCAGCCGGGCCCGGATCACGTACGGCATGGCCGGCCCGCGCCGGCCGAACCCCGGGTCAGTGCTCGATCAGGCCCTGGGCCCGGCACAGCTGCGCGATCGCGCGTCGTTCTTCCGCGTCGATGCCCAGCTGCGGTTCCCGGCAGGCCGCCGACGGGAACAGGCCTTGCAGCCGCAGCACCTCCTTCATGCGCGGGCGGAAGTCGCGGATCGGCAAGCGCCAGCAATACCGCGCAATCGGGCCGAGCTGATCCCAGATGGCACGCGCGGCCGCCAGTTCCCCGACATGCACGGCGTGGTGCATGGCGACGAGTTCGCGGGTGGCCGTGCCGGCAAATCCGATCAGGGCGCCATTGCAACCCATCAGCATCGCCTCGAAGATGAAGGTGTCGCTGCCGGTGAGCACGCCGATCGGATGTTTGAGCCCGCGCGCGACCTCGATCGTCTGCAGCGTTTGGCCGACGTCGAAGCTGGCCTCCTTGATCGCCACCAGTTGCGGGATCTCGGCCATGGCCCGCAGGATCTCGGGCGTGTAGTCCGGCCCCCATCCCTTCGGAAACTGGAAACAGACCATCGGCAGGTCCGCCGCCTGCGCGATGGCGCGATGGAAACGCACGATCATCTCGCTGGGCACCGGCGCGCCGCTGAAGGTGGGAAACGGCGGAAACACCGTCAAGCCCTGGGCGCCGGCCTCGCGCAGTTGTTCGGCCTTGCGCGCCGCCGCCCGCGTGGAGCCGGCGACCACGCCCGAGAACAACGGCACGCGGCCGTCCACGACGCTGCGGCAGACGCGGATGATGCGCATCTGCTCGTCGTCGTCGAGCGCGATCACTTCGGATGCGTCGACATTCATGACGATGCCCGCCGGCTGCTGCGCGGCGATCCAGTCGACGTAACGCTCCAGCGTCGGCCAGTCGATGTCGCCGCCATCGAGCATCGGCAACATCGGGGCGGCGATCACGCCGGTGAAGGGTCGGTGGTGCATGGCTGTGTCTCCTGGCGCGTCAATACCGGATCACCCCGTTGCGCATGAAACATTCGGTGATCTCGTCGCAATATTCGGTGAATCGGGCGCTGGCGACCACCGCCTTGTTGCGCGGCCGTGGCAATTCGATCGGAATGATCTTCTCGATCCGCCCCGGTCGCGGCGTCATCACGACGACCCGGTCCGCCAGCGCCACCGCCTCGGAGATGCCGTGCGTGACGAAGATCAGCGTGTGGCGCTGGCGCAGCCACAACTTCTCGAGGTCGATGCGCATCTGCTCGCGCGTCAGCGCATCGAGGGCGCCGAACGGTTCGTCCATCATCAGCAACGTCGGGTCGTGGATCAAAGCGCGCACGATGGCCACCCGCTGGCGCATGCCGCCCGACAACTCGCGCGGGCGCCGGTCCTGGAAGTCGCCGAGGCCGACGTCGGCCAGCAGCTGCTTCGCCCGGTCGCGGTACTGGTTGGCGTCCAGGCCGCGCAGCTCGAGCTGGATCAGCACGTTGTCGAGCACGTTGCGCCAGTCCAGCAGCACCGGACTCTGAAACACGATGCCCAGGTCGGTCTGCGGGCCGGTCACGTCCCGGCCACCCACCTGCACCACGCCGGACGAAAACGGCAGCAAGCCCGCCACGATGCGGAGCATCGTGCTCTTGCCGCAGCCCGATGGCCCTACCACGGCCACCAGTTCTCCGGCATGCACCTCGAGGTCGAGCCCGTCCAGGGCATGGGTGACCATGCCGGCGCGCTCGAAGGTCTGTTGCAGGTCGCGGATGGCGATGTGGACCGATCCGGCGGCACCGCGCGGATCGGTCCCCGAAGCCGGCTGAGCGGTGTCGTGCTGCTGCGGCAACACGCTCACTTGGGCAGGAACTCGTTGGTGTGGAAGGTGGTCCACGGCTCCTTGGTGTCGAGGTCGCGGTATTGCTTGAGCAGGCTGATGGTCTGCTCCCAGTCGGCCTGCGCACCCATGCCGATCCTGCCCTTGGAGTTGGGCGAATCCAGCAGTTCGAAGTCGACCATCATCTGGTCCATCGTGGACTGGCGGTTCAGGTCGGGCTTGACCTTCATCGCCGCGTCGACCGCCGCGTTCGGATTCTTCTTCGCCTCCTCCCAGGAGCGCACCGAGGCCTTGACGAAGCGGCGCACCAGGTCGGGCTTGTTCTTGATCGTGCTGGTCGTGGTCAGGATGGTCATGCCGACGATGTTGGCGCCGTGGTCGGCATACCGCAAGGCGGCTGGCTCCTGGCCCTTGTACTTGATCAGGAAATACTGGTCGTCGGCGCCGCCGAGCAGCGCGTCGACCTTCTTCTCGAGCACCGACACCACCTTGGCCGCCGGGTCGACCTGCACGAAGCGGATCTTGCTCATGTCGAGCTTGTTGTGCGCCGCCAGGGCGCGGAACAGCTGCCCGAGCGGATCGCCCGGCGAGACGGCGAACGACTTGCCTTCGAGGTCCTTCGGAGTCTTGATGCCGGTCGAGGCCAGCGACACGACCGAGAACCCGGTGGAGTTCAGCAGCGACATCACCGACTTGACTTCCGCGCCCTTGGACGCAGTCGTGATCAGGCTCGACGAATCGGCCATGCCGAAGGTGTCGGAGCCGGCCGCGACGACCTGCACCGTGTTGCCGGAGCCGCGACCTTCGTTGATCGTCAGGTCGATGCCCTCCTGCTTGAAGAAGCCCATTTCCTTGCCGTAGTAATACGGCACGTGCAGGCCGCCCAGGTACCAATTCAGCCGCAGCGAGACGGCGTCCTGGGCCGAGGCCAGGCTGGTGGAGACGGCCAGGCAGGCCGCCAGAAGCAGATGGATGATGCGCATGAATGTCTCCTCGTCAGTTTTTGCCCTACCAAAAAACCTCACAACGTCGTGCTGTTGACCTGGTTCTGCGACGTATGCCAGGGAATCGTGATGCGTTCGATGAACTCGACCGTGTAGTACACCGCCAGGCCGATGAAGCTGAGCAGGAAGATCACGGCAAACACCATCGGCGTGTCGAGGTTGCCGTTGTATTGCAGCAGCAGGTAACCCAGGCCGCGGTCGGATGCGACGAACTCGGCCACGATCGCCGCCGTGGCGGACAAGGCCGCGCCGACCTTCATGCCGGTGAAGATGTCGGGCAAGGCCTGCGGCAGCCGGATCTTGGCGAACAGCTTCCAGCCGCTGGCGCCGGTGGTGCGCGCGAAGTCGGCGATCTCCGGATCGACCGCCTTGAAGCCGGCAATGCTGGACACGACGATCGGGAAGAACGACAGCAGGAAGACGATGAGCAGCTTGGGCGTGTAGCCGAAGCCGAACCAGATGATGAACAGCGGCGCGATCGCGATCTTCGGCACGATCTGCAGGAACACGACCACCGGGTAGACCGCGTTTTCCATGAAGCGCGAATAGGTCACGGCCAGCGCGAACGGAATGCTCACCAGCACCGCCATCAGGTAGCCGCCCAGGATTTCCTGCGTCGTGACCCAGGCGCCATCCATGACGGTGGGCATGCGCTTGGTGAATTCGGTCCAGATCGTCGACGGCGGCGGCAGCAGGTATTCCTTGACGCCGAGCACCCGCACCGCGACCTCCCACAACAGCAGCAGGCCCAGCGCCAGCAGCAAGGCGCCCATGCGCTGGCGCAACCAGCGGGCGAAGGCATTGCGGGGCACCGGTGCCGCAGCCGCCGCCGTGGTGCTCACTGGACGACCCTCCGCGCTACGCGCTGCGGGATTCGCGCCTGGGAACGGCCCGACGCGCTCACTGGAGTACCTTCGTGCTGCGCACTGCGGTATTCGCCCTTGGGGCGGCCCGACGGGCTCATGCGCCCGCCACGGCCGCGGGGCCGAGGTCCTGGGTGCCGAACACGGCCGGCATGTTGATCTCGATCAGTTCGAGATCGTCCGACCGGCCCACCACGTTGTGCGGCACACCGCCGGGTTGCGACAGGCAGGCACCGGCGTGCACGGTGACCTCGTCG
>JBFIDI010000184.1:0-9977 GCA_041581405.1 Burkholderiaceae bacterium | reverse complement strand
GGCGGCGTCGCGGTTTGCCGCCGCGGCGGCACGCTTCGCCCTGGCCGGGCAACCACTCGATGCGCAGCGCTGCACGCAACTGGTCCAAGGCCTGGCGAAGCGCCGATCCGGGCGCCGATGAACGGTACTCCCGCCGGCCGGCCGGCCGGATCCGGATGGTCGTGGCCGTGACGCGGCGCGGCCGTCCGTCACAGTGCCATCAAGTCCTCGATCGCGTCGACCACCAGCTGCGTGCCGATGGCGATCAACAACAAGTCGTTGGCGACGCGCACGTACCGATGACCCGCCGGTGGCGCGCCGATGCTGACGATCACCGCCTGCGGCACCGGGTACGTGACCACGGTGCCCGGCAAGGCCTGGCCCAGCTGCCACTTCCTGGCCTGCCCGGGCGGCAGACAACCGTTGTTCTTTTTCGCCAGGCCCGGGGGGCAATGGCCGGCCTTGCGTTGCTGGCCGTAATAACGGGTGACCTCGGCGCGCTGGGTGGGAGCGAAATATCCGCCGACGGGCACCTCCGCACGCACGACCTGGCTGTGTTTGTGCTTCTTGCTCTTGCCCTTTTCATGGCCGTCACCATCGGGCTTGGCCGCCAGTGCGGCGCCGCAGGATACGGCCAGTGCCATCAGCACGGCCAGCGGCCGGACGGACAGGAAGAGGAGTCGGTTCATCGGATTTCCCTTGAAGGATGGTGAGGCGGCCAGCAACCGGCGATCCGTACCGGATCTGGTGTCGGACACCCGGTGCAGGGCAAGCGAAGGCGGCTGCGCGAGACCGCGCCATGCTAGTCGCCACGCGGCAGCTGCGCCGTGTTTGGCTACATGCGATGCCATCACTTGCAATCGGATACACCATCGTGGCGCGGCAGCCTTAGCGACGTACCTGCCGAAGACCGCAGCGCGGCAATGGGCTCCCGGCGCGCTCGAAGCGAGGCTGTGCCGGGAGCCGGCTGCGCGAGGCGTGTGCGTGACACGCCCCGCTGCGACACGGGCAAGTGCCATGACCTGCATCGAGGCGTGCAGGCGCCGGCACTCGCCCGGGCGGTCAATGCTGCTGACCGCCCTGCCGGGGCTTCTCGCCCTTGGCGTGCGACTTGCCCTCCTGCTCGGCGCGGCGCATCTCTTCGGCCTGCTGCTGCGACTCGGGCTTGGCCTGGCGGGCCGCCTGCTGCACCTTGCCGGATTCGACGAACTCCTGCACCGAATCGGTGTACTTCTCGTTCGAGCGGTAGTCGCCTTCACCCTGCACCTGCTGACGGTCCCCGCGCTCGCGTTGCGGCGACGACGGCGATCCCTGCTGTTGCCCGCCCGGCGCTTGCTGCGGCGAACGCGGTGCGCCCTGCTGCGGTTGCTGCGGTTGCTGCGGTTGCGACGGCGTGCCCGACGGCTTGCGTGTGGATTGCTCTGATGGCATATGACCTCCCTGTTGATGTGACATGTGACAGCGACAGGCACCATGCCCGATCGCTGCGTCCATCGTAGGCTTGCGGCGCGGATCCGACTGTCGGAAGCGCCTGCGCCCGCGTGTCGGACATCGCCGCCCGTGCACGTCGTGCATCGGCGCGCCGCGTCACACCACCAGCGGCTCTTCCTCCATCGCCTCGCATTGCTCCTCGAGCATCTGCACCTGGCCTTGCCAGTAGTCGCTGGAGCCGAACCACGGGAAGTTGATCGGGAAGATCGGGTCCATCCAGCGCCGGGCCAGCCAGGCGCTGTAGTGGATCAGGCGCAAGGTGCGCAGCGGCTCGATCAGCGCCAGTTCGCGGCGATCGAACGCGCGGAACTGCTCGTAGCCGTCGACCAGGGCTCCGAGCTGGCGCTGGCGCTGCTGGCGATCGCCGGACAGCAGCATCCACAGGTCCTGCACCGCGGGGCCGGTGCGCGCGTCGTCGAGGTCGACGAAATGCGGTCCCGGACCGGCCGCGGCCGGCAGGTCGGTCGGGGTCCACAGGATATTGCCGGGATGGCAGTCGCCGTGCAGGCGCAGCAGCCGGATCGGATCCTCGCCGAGCGCGGGGCTGCGCCCGGCCAGGCCATCGTGCCGGCCGACCAGCTCCAGTGCGCGCGCCGACATGTCGGCCCACAAGGCCTGTACGTCCAGCGGAACCTTGTCGTTGTCGAGCAGCCAGCTGCGCGAGGCTTCGCCGAAGGTCTGCAGGTTCAGCGCCGGACGGTGCACGAAGGCGCTGCGCGCACCCACGGCATGAAACCGCGCCAGGAAACGCCCGATCCACTCGAGCACCTCTCCGTCGTCCAGTTCGGGGCCGCGGCCACCGCGGCGCGGGCTGACGCTGAACATGAAGCCGCCGAAATGGTGCAGCGTCGCGCCGGCCAATTCCAGCGGCGCCACGGCCGGCACCTCGGCCTGTTCCAGCTCACGCGAGAAATCGTGTTCCTCCTGGATCTGCGCCGCGCTCCAGCGCCCGGGCCGATAGAACTTGGTCACGACGGCGCTGCCGTCCTCCAGCTGCACCTGGTAGACCCGGTTCTCGTAACTCGACAACGCGGTCAGCCGGCCGTCGCCGCGCAGACCCACGCCATCGAGCGCATCGAGCACCTGGTCGGGCGTCAGCGACGCGAACGGATGGACTGCGGACAAGGCCGGGGGGTTCGGATCGGGGGGTGACGCCATGGTGACATTGTCGGGCTTGCATCGGACATCTAGCACTTGCGTGGCTGAAAACATTGACCTAAGATAAGTTCAACTAAGAAAGTTAAAGGAGACAGCAACGATGACTGCCGACAGCAGTGCGGGCCATGCCTTGCTCGGAACCTGGCACCTGGTGTGCTGGGACATCCGCTACGGCGACGGCCGCCCCACCACCCTGCCGTTCGGCGCCGACGCGACCGGGCTGATCACCTATACCGCCGACGGCACCATGAGTGCCTGCATCGCCCGCGCCGGGCGGCCGCGGCTGTCCAGCGACAGCGTGCGCAGCGCGCCGCAGGCCGAGCGGCTGGCCGCATTCGAGAGTTATTTCCAGTACGCCGGGCCCTACAGCGTGCGGGGCGAACCGGGCCGCCAGCAGGTGGTGCACCGGGTCACCCATGCGCTCAATCCCAATTTCGTCGGCACCGAGCAGGTTCGCGACATGACGTTCGGCGCCGACGGCAGCCTGACGTTGTCGGCCTCCGACACCGTGCCCGGCACCGATATCGCACGCCACCACCGCCTGGTCTGGCGCCGCTGACCCCTCACGGAGAACACACCATGTCGATCGCCCAGGATTGGTTCGAACAGCACCGCGCCCGTTTCCAGCAGGCCCAGCTGGCGTGCGTGGAGCGCAACTGCTGGAGTCCGTTCCCCGAGACGCCCGGCCAGTACCCCGATGCGCCGCAGGCCCAGGCGGCCGGGCTGGCGGCGTTCCAGGCCCACCTGGGCGGCGAACAGGCCCGGCACTTCGTGCTCGAGCAACCCGGCATCACCGGCGTGCTGGGCGCCGAGATCTCGCCCTATACCTGCAAGCCGCTGGGCATCGCTTATCCCCACTCGGATGTCGACGCCCTGTTCGACGCCGCCGGGCACGCGATCGACCGCTGGTCGCAGGCCACGGTACAGGAACGCATCGGCGTGTTGATGGAGGTGGTCGAGGTGTTGTACCGCGACCATCTGTTCGAGATGACGCAGGCGGTGATGCACACCGCCGGCCAGAGCTTCAACATGGCCTATGCGGGCTCGGGCGTGAACGCGCTCGATCGGGCCATCGAGGCGCTGGTGTTCGCGCACCAGGCGCAGCGGGCCGTGACGCCGCACGGGCGCTGGGAGCGCCAGTTCGGTCCCTCGCACATCGCGCTGGACAAGCACTACCGGCTGGTGCCGCGCGGCGTGGCCGTGTGTTTCGCCTGCGCCAGCTTCCCGACCTGGAACGCCTGGCCGTCGATGATGGCCAGTCTGGCGACCGGCAACGCGGTCATCGTCAAGCCGCACCCGGCAACCATCCTGCCGATGGCGATCTCGGTGCGGGTGTTCCGCCAGGTGATCGCGGCCGCCGGCTTCGACCCGAACCTGGTCACGATGGCCCTGGACACGGTCGAGCAACCCATCGGCAAGGTACTGGTGCAACACCCGAAGACCGCCATCGTCGATTTCACCGGCAGCGTGGCATTCGGCCAGTGGGTGGAACGCAATGCCTACCCGGCGCTGGCCTTCACCGAGACCGCCGGCTGCAACACCGTGGTGCTGGAGTCGGCCGACGACCTGGACGCGGTGCTGCGCAGCCTGGCCACGACGATGTGCATGTTCAGCGCGCAGATGTGCACCAGCCCGCAGAACATCTACATCCCCGCAGGCGGCGTGCGCACGCCCGGCGGCCTGGTGCCGCTGGACGAGGTCGGCCGCCGCCTGGCCGAGGCCGTTGCCGCACTCGCCGCCGCGCCGAAGAAGGCGGCCATGATCCTGGCCACAATCCAGTCCGACCAGACGCTGGCCCTGGTGCGCCAGCTGCGCGACGATGGCGCCACGCGCGGCACCGTGCTGCTCGAGCCCCGGGCCTACGTGCATCCGGAGTTCCCCGACGCGCGCACCTGCACGCCGTTGATGCTGCAGGTGGGCACCGGTGAACGCGACCTCTACGGCGCCGAACGATTCGGCCCGATCAGCTTCGTGATCCGCTGCGGCGACGCGGCCGACGCGCTGGCCCAGGCCACGCGCGACGTGGCGCAGTTCGGCGGCCTGACCGCATTCCTGTATTCGACCGACGAGGACTTCATCGCCCGGGCCGAGACCGCATATGCCCGTGCCGGCGCCCAGCTGACCATCAACCTGACCGGCGCGATGCCGCTGAACTTCGCCGCCGCATACAGCGACTACCACGTCACCGGCCTGAACCCGGCCGGCAATGCGTCGCTGACCAACCTGGCCTTCGTGGCCAGCCGCTTCTGCATCAGCCAGTCGCGCCGGCCGGTCCGGGCGACGCAGGCCACATCCACCGCATCCTGAAGGAGAGCAGCACCATGGGCGCCCATGACACGCACGCATTGGACGACATCCCCGTCCTGACCGGAGGCTTCGCGCCGGTGGCCAGCGAGATGACCGTCGACCTGACCGACATCGAAGGCGAGATTCCGAAGGATCTCACCGGCATCTATGTGCGCAACGGTCCGAACCGCAGGTTCGAGGCGGCCGGGCGTTACCACTGGTTCGACGGCGACGGCATGTTGCATGCGGTGCGCTTAGAAGGCGGGCGGGCCCAGTACCAGAACCGCTGGGTCATGACGGATGGGCTGAAGGAAGAGCTGGCCGCCGGCAGCGCCTTGTGGCAAGGCATCAAGGATCCGCCGCGCAAGGACCGGCCCGGCATGCCGCTCAAGGACACCTCGAACACCGACGTCAAGTTCTATGCCGGCACGCTGGTGTCGATGTGGTACCTGGGCGGCGCGGTCTACCGGTGCCGGCCCGACGACCTGTCGACGATCGGCAAGCTCGACATGGACCCGCGGCTGCAGGGCCTGCCGATCTCGGCCCACTCCAAGGTCGACGAACGCACCGGCGAATTCCTGTTCTTCGCCTACGGCAAGGAGTCGCCGTACATGCACTACGGCGTGATGGACCGCCACGGGGCTCTCAAGACCTTCATGCCGGTGCAACTGCCCGGCCCGCGCCTGCCGCACGACATGGCGATCACGCCGAACTACAGCATCCTGCACGACCTGCCGCTGTTCTACGACATGGACGCGTTCGCCGCCGGCCGCCACAAGCTGCGTTTCCACCACACGCTGCCGTCGCGTTTCGCGGTCGTGCCGCGCCACGGTACACCCGAGCAGATCCGCTGGTTCGAGGCCGAGCCGACCTACATGTACCACGTCTCCAACGCCTGGGAAGAGGACGACGGGCACGGCGGCATCGAGATCGTCATGACCGGCACGCCGTTCCGGTTGCCGACCGACCTGCGCGGCAAGGTCGACGTCGATCGTTTCCCGAAGATGCTGGCCAATCTGGAGCACGACTTCATCTTCAAGGAGTGGCGCTTCAACCTGCGCACCGGGCAGACCCGCGAGCGCGTCATCGACGACATCATCAACCAGGAATTTCCGGTCATCAACTCGTGGATGCAGGGGCACAAGACCCGTTACTCCTGGAACGTGCTGATGGGCCGGCTCAACCGCGCCGAAGACCCGCGCTTCTGCGGCCTGGTGCGTTACGACCTGGAGCGGGACAGCTGCACCACCTGGCACGCCGGCACCGGCAAATGGTTCAGCGAGGCGCCGTTCGCACCCAAGGACCACTGGAAGAACGAGGACGACGGCTACCTGGTCGGATTCATGTGGGACGGCGCGCAGCAGGCGTCGTTCCTGACTGTCTTCGACGCGCACGACATCGCGCGCGGGCCGGTCTGCAAGATCCGCCTGCCGCAACGCGTGCCCAACGGCTTCCACGCGACCTGGGTCAGCGGCGAGCGGCTGGCGCGCGGTTATTGACCCGCGGGAGACAACGACATGCGACGCGACGAGCTTCCGGTACACGACATCCCCGCGCTGGACGGCAACAACGCCCCGGTGCTGGACGAGTCGGTGTTCGACGACATGCAGGTGCTGGGCGAAGTGCCCCGGGACCTCAACGGCCTGTACGTGCGCAACGGGCCCAATGCCTTCTACCCGCCCGACTGGCGTTACCACGCCTACGACGGCGACGGCATGTTGCATGCCGTGCGGTTCACCGATGGCAAGGTCCGCTACCGCAACCGATTCGTGCAGACCGCCGGCCTGCAGGAGGAACGCGCGGCGGGACACGCGTTGTGGAAAGGGCTCAAGGAGCCGATGCGCGCCGACCGCCCGGACCAGCCGCTGAAGAACACCGCCAATACCGACGTCAAGTACCACGCCGGCCAGCTGATCGCGATGTGGTACCGCTCCGGCATGCCGTATGCGCTGGACCCGGACACGCTGGAGACCCTGGGCACGGCCGACTACGGCGGCGCCTACACCAAGATCTCGGCCCACTCGCGCCCCGACGCGCATACCGGCGAGCTGATGTTCTTCGACTACAGCCTGACCGCGCCCTACATGGAATACGGCGTCATCGGGCCGGATCGCCGCCTCCGGACCAAGATCGAGATTCCGCTGGCCGGGCCGCGGCTGCCGCACGACATGGCGATCACGCCGAACTACAGCATCCTGCACGACTTTCCGCTGTGGCCCGACGCCGAGGCGCTGCAGGCCGGCCGTTACAAGGTGCGTTTCCACGCCGACCAGCCGTCGCGTTTCGCCATCGTGCCGCGCCACGGCACGGCCGATGACATCCGCTGGTTCGAGGCCAAGCCGACCTACATGCTGCACGTGGTCAATGCCTGGGAAGAAGGCCAGACCATCGTCATGGTCGGCACGCCGTACCGGGTGCACGAGACCGCGGACGGACACATCGACAGCCGGCGCCTGGAGCGCACCATCAACCAGCGCCAGCGCGACTTCCTGCTCTACGAATGGCGTTTCGACCTGCGCACCGGGACCACGACCGAACGCATCATCGACGACGTGCTCAACAGCGAGTTCCCGGTCATCAACAGCGCCTACCAGGGACGCAAGAACCGCTATTCGTACAACATCGTGTTCCCGCAGGGCGGACGCGAGGAGCCGCGTTTCCCCGGCCTGGTCAAGTACGACCTGGGCACCGGCGGTTACGTCGCCTTCAGCGCCGGCCCGCAGTATTTCTACAACGAACCCGGCTTTGCACCGCGCGACAACAGCACCGGCGAAGACGACGGTTACCTGGTGATGCCGGTCTGGAATCCGGTGGACAAACGCTCGGAGATCCAGGTGTTCGACTGCAAGGATGCGCGCCTGGCGCAGGGTCCGATCGCGCGCATCCTGATGCCGCGCCGCATTCCGCACGGCTTCCACGGCAGCTTCGTGAGCCAGCAAACCCTCGACCGCTGGAAATAGACCATGATCCTGATACCGCAAGCCAAGATCGACGAATACACCCGGCGCGGCTGGTGGGGCACCACCACGCTGTGGAACCTGTTCGAGCAACACGTGAACCAGCGCCCCGACGCCGAGGCCGTCGTCGACGCCGCCAACCGCGCCGATTTCGCGCACGGCGAGCCCCGGCGCCTGACATGGGCACAACTGGCCGACGCGGTGGACCGTTTCTGCCGCCTGTTGATCGATGCCGGCGTGCGCCGCGACGAGCGGCTCTTGATGCAACTGCCCAACGGCGTCGAGCAATACGTCGTCTACCTGTCGTGCGCACGGCTGGGCATCGTGGTCACGCCGGTGCCGGTGCAGTACCGCGAGAACGAACTCGATCACATCCTCGCGCACACGCAGGCCGCCGCCGTCGTGACCTTCACCCGCATCGGCAAGCCGGACGCGGGCCACGCCGCGGCCGCGATGTTCGGCGCCATGCGCGAGCGCCACGCGAGGCTGCGCGTGATCCTGGCCTGGGGCGATGGCGTGGGCGCCGACGGCATCGACATCGGCCGGCATACCGCCGATGCGATCACCGACTCCGACCGCGAGCGCCTGCGGCAGGCCGAGGCGGACTCCGCCGTGACCGCCAACGACGTGTTCACGATCTGCTGGACCTCGGGCACCGAGGCCCGCCCCAAGGGCGTGCCGCGCAGCCACAACGAATGGCTGGTGGTGGCGCCGTCCATCATCGACGCGGGCCAGATCGGCCCGCACGCGCGGCTGCTCAATCCGTTCCCGCTGGTCAACATGGCCGGCATCTCGACCGCCATCGCCGCCTGGCTGGTCGTCGGCGGCACCGTGGTGCAGCACCAGCCGTTCTCGTTGCCGGTGTTCCTGCAGCAGATCCGGGACGAACACATCGACTACACCGTCGCGCCGCCGGCAGTGCTCAACATGCTGCTGCAGAACACGGCCCTGCTCGAAGGCATCGACTTCCAGCGGCTGTCGCGCATCGGCTCCGGCTCGGCGCCGCTGAGCGAATGGATGGTGCGCGGCTTCAAGGAGCGGTTCGGCGTGGAGATCATCAACTACTTCGGCTCCAACGAAGGTGCGGCGCTGGCCGGCAACCACATCGACCTGCCCGATCCGGGCGAGCGTGCCACGTTTTTCCCGCGCGCCGGCGTCAAGGGTTTCGACTGGTCGGTGTCGACCACGCGCAAGGTGCGCACCCGGCTGGTCGACCTGGAGACCGGCCGGGACATCGACGAGACCGGCCATGTCGGCGAACTGCGCTTCACCGGGCCGACCATCTTCAGCGGCTACTACAACGCGCCCGAACTCAGCGCGCGTGCGTTCGACGAGCAAGGTTATTACAAGACCGGAGACCTGTTCGAGATCGCCGGCGATCGCAGGCAGTTCTACCGTTACGCGGGCCGCTCCAAGGACCTGGTGATCCGCGGCGGCATGAACATCTCCGCCGAGGAGGTCGAGGGCCTGCTGCAGGCCTGCCCGGGCATCCGCGAGGTGGCCATCGTCGGCGTGCCCGACGCCATCCTGGGCGAGAAGGTCTGTGCCTGCATCGTCGTGCAGGACGGCTGCTCGCTGGAGCTGGCCGACATCGTCGCCTACCTGCGCCAGGAAAAACACGTGGCGGCCTACAAGCTGCCGGAGCACCTGCTGGTGCTGCCGGCCATGCCGCGCAACCCGGTGGGCAAGATCCTGAAGACCGAGTTGCGCATCCAGGCCCGGGCCTTGCACGGCGAACGCGACAAGGCGGCCGCATGAAACCCGTGCTGCTGCTGATCCCCGGCATGTTCAACACGACCGCGATCTGGGACCCGGTGCGCGCGCACCTGGGCGACGACATCGACGTGCGGGTGGCCGATGTGCTGACCCAGTCCAGCATCGGCGCCATGGCCGACGATGCCTGGGCCCGGGTCGCCGACCTGCCGGCGGCCACGCCGCTGGTCGTGGCCGGATTTTCGATGGGCGGTTACGTCGCGATCGAACTGCTGGCGCGCCACGGCGCCCGCGTGCAGGCGCTGGGCCTCGTGGACACCTCGGCCCAGGTCGAGACCGAGGCTTCCCGGCTGAACCGCGACAAGAGCATTGCGGCGCTGGAGCGCAATTTCG
>JBFIDI010000183.1:0-10025 GCA_041581405.1 Burkholderiaceae bacterium | reverse complement strand
GCGTTGCCGCAAGCCGGTACTCGCGGCCATCCACGGCGGCTGCATCGGCGGCGGCATCGACATGATCACCTGCGCCGACATGCGGTATTGCTCGGCGGATGCGTATTTCTCGATCAAGGAGATCGACATCGGCATGACCGCCGACGTCGGCACGCTGCAGCGCCTGCCCAGGCTGATCGGCGAAGGCATGGCACGTGAGCTGGCCTACACCGGCCGGCGCTTCAGTGCGGCCGAAGCGCGCGAGATGCGCCTGGTCAACCAGGTCTTCGATTCGCGCGAGGCGCTGCAGGCCGGCGTGCGCGAACTGGCCGCCACCATCGCGGCCAAGTCGCCGCTGGCGATCCGCGGCAGCAAGGAGATGATCACCTACGCACGCGACCATTCGGTGGCCGACGGCCTGAACTACATCGCGACCTGGAACGCCGCCATGCTGCTGGGCGACGACATCCAGGAGGCGATGATGGCCAACATGGGCAAGCGCAAGCCCGAGTTCCGGAACTGAGGGCCGGTCGGGCGGCCGCACAGGGAGCGCGCGGCCTGGGTACCTGACCGGCGGCCCCCGCCCGAGAGGCTGCCGTTGACCGCGGGCATCGCCGCGCCCCGATCGGCAATTAGGGACAACGCCAACAGCCAAACCGGGTCGGATCGACTATGTTCGGGCATCCCACCCGGCAGCGTCCCGGTACCGCGGCGCATCCCGATGACGCGGGTACCACGCTGCCATGCAGTCAACCCCAGCCCTCCGGAGCCCCGCGTGACCCATATCGACGACAGCGACCTCATTCTTCAACGCGCCTACCGCTGGGAAAAGGAGCGCGCCGACCAGGTCTTCCTGACCCAGCCCATGGGCGGCGGCGTGGTACGCGACTTCACCTGGGCCCAGACCATGGACGAGGCGCGCCGGGTGGCGGCCTGGCTCAAGGCCCAGGGCTGGGAGCCGGGCTCGCGCGTGGCCATCATGAGCAAGAACACCGCCTGGTGGTTCATGTCCGACCTGGCGATCTGGATGGCCGGCCACGTCAGCGTGCCGATCTACCCCAACCTGGTGGCCGAGACCGTGCGCCAGATCCTGGCGCACTCCGATACGAAGCTGTGCATCGTCGGCAAGCTCGACGACTGGAAGGCCATGCAGCCCGGCATCCCCGAGGACATGCCGTGCATCAGCACGCCGCTGTGCGACGCCAAGGGCTTCACCGCCTGGGACGACATCGTCAAGAAGACACAGCCGATGCAGGAGAGCCCGACCTTCGCCGAAGACGCGATTGCCACCATCATCTACACCTCGGGCACGACCGGCATGCCCAAGGGCGCAGTCCACGGTTTCGGCGCGTTTTCGCATACCGCCAAGGCGCTGCAGCAGGTGCTGAACTCGACACCGCAGGACCGGGCCTTGTCCTACCTGCCGCTGGCCCACGTGGCCGAGCGTTGCCTGGTCGAGGGCGCGAGCATCTACACCGGCTCCCATGTGTTCTTCGCCGAAAGCCTGGACACCTTCCTGGCCGACCTGCAGCGCGCGCGGCCGACCTTCTTCTTCTCGGTGCCGCGCTTGTGGGTCAAGTTCCAGCAAGGCGTGTTCGCCAAGATGCCGGCGAAGAAACTCGACCGGCTGATGTCCATCCCCATCCTGGGCGGCATCGTCAAGAAGAAGATCCTCAAGCAGCTGGGCCTGGACTCGGTGCGTTTCGCCGGCACCGGCGCCGCGCCGCTGCCGCCCGAGGTCATGGCCTGGTACCGCCGGCTCGGGCTGGAACTGCTCGAAGGGTACGGCATGACCGAGCAGTTCGCGTACGCCACCAGCTCCATGCCCGGCAAGTCGCGCATCGGTTATGTAGGCAGCGCCACGCCGTGCACCGAAGTCAAGCTGTCCGACACCGGCGAGGTGCTCACGCGCGGACCGGCGCACATGCAGTGTTATTTCAAGGAGCCGGAGAAGACGCGCGAGACCATGACCGACGACGGCTGGCTGCGCACCGGCGACCTGGGCGAGTTCGACAACGAGGGCCGGCTCAAGATCGTCGGCCGGGCTAAGGAGCAGTTCAAGTCCAGCAAGGGCAAATACGTGGCGCCGGCTCCGATCGAAAGCAAGTTGTCGGCCTTCACCAAGATCGAGGCCTGCATGGTCACCGGCGTCTCGTTCCCGCAGCCGTTCGCGCTGGCCATGCTGCCGGCGGGCCAGTGGGATGCGCTCAAGGCCCCCGAGGCGCGCAAGGTGTTCACCGACGAGTTGTCGGCCCACCTGAAAGCCGTCAACGCGCAACTCGATCCGCACGAGCGGCTCGATTTCATCGCGGTGGTTCCCGAGCAGTGGTCGGTCGAGGCGGGTTTCGTGACCCCGACGCTGAAGATCAAGCGCAACGTGGTCGAGAAACACTACGCGGCTTATTTCGAGCAGTGGAGCAAGGCGCGCAAGGACGTGATCTGGCACGAAGCCTGAGCGGCAGGCGTATGGCCGGCACCCGACTCAATCCGCTCGACACGGCCTGGCTGTTCACCGAGTCGCGCGCCACGCCCAACCACGTCGGCGGCCTGCTGCAGTTCCGCCCGCCGGCCAAGGCACCGCGCGACTTCCTGCGTGCGATGGTGGCGGAGTTCCGCGCGCACCGCGACGTCGTGGCGCCCTGGAACCAGCGCCTGAAGCTGCCGTTCCTGAAGAATCCGCTGCCGTCCTGGGTCGAGGACGACGACATCGACATGGAATACCACGTGCGCCACGCCGCCCTGCCCTGGCCCGGCGGCGAACGCGAACTGGGCGAACTGGTGGGCCGGCTGCACAGCACGCCGATCGACCTGGCGCGCCCGCCGTGGGAATGCACCATCATCGAAGGCCTGGGCGAGGACCGGTTCGCGTTGTTCATCAAGATGCACCACTCGCTGATCGACGGCATCAGCGGCATCAGGATGCTCGAACGCGCGATGGCGACCACGGTCCGGGCATCGCTGAAGTTGCCGCCGTTTTTCGCCGCGCCGCCGCCAAGGCCGTCTCGCGCCGCATCGAAACGCCCGGCGCCGTCGGTGGCCAATGCAGCCGCGGCTGCGATCGAAGGCCTGAGCATGCAGGCGCGTTCGCTGCCGCAACTGGCGGCCGCCTTCGGCTCCATGCTGCGCCGCATCGGCGATGCCAACGACGGCCTGTCGGTGCCGTTCGACGCGCCACGTTCGGTGCTCAACGGCCGCGTGCGCGAAAAACGCCGCTTCGCGACCCAGCAATTCGGCATCGAACGCATGCGAACGCTGGCCGCCGCCGCGCAGTGCACGCTCAACGACGTGGTGCTCGCGGTCTGCGCCGGCGCCTTGCGCCGCTTCCTGCTCGAACGCGACGAACTGCCGGCCCAGTCGCTGACCGCCGGCATCCCGGTGTCGGTACGGCCCAAGGACGACGAAGGCACGGG
The DNA here is from genome assembly GCA_041581405.1 of Burkholderiaceae bacterium. Classification (GTDB taxonomy): domain Bacteria; phylum Pseudomonadota; class Gammaproteobacteria; order Burkholderiales; family Burkholderiaceae_C; genus CAISIP01. The sequence continues at coordinate 6,636 of JBFIDI010000183.1, read as the reverse complement.
CAATGCGATCAGCTTCATCGTCGCCTCGCTGGGCACCGACCTGCCCGATGCCGGCGAGCGGCTGATGGCGATCCGCAGTTCGGTGCGCCATGCCAAGGCCCATGTGCAAAGCCTGCCGCGCCAGGCGATGACGCAATACACGATGCTGCTGATGGCCCCGACCATGCTGACGCTGCTCACCGGCATCGGCGGGCGCACGCCACCGATGTTCAACATCACGATCTCCAACGTGCCGGGGCCGGACAAGCCGCTGTATTTCCGCGGCGCCGAGATGGTGTCGATCTATCCGGCATCGATCGTCACGCACGGACAGGCGCTCAACATCACCTGCGAGAGTTATGCCGGGCAGATGAACTTCGGCTTCACCGCCTGCCACACGACGGTACCGAGCATGCAGAAGGTCGCGGTGTATTGCGCCGATGCGCTGGCCGAGCTCGAGCAGGTCTTCCTGCCCGGGCCGGCGGCGAAGAAAAAGCCCGCGGCCCGCAAACGCGCCGCCGGCGGCCGCAAGAAAACCGCGGCCAAGACAACCGCGGCTTGAACCCGCGGTGCGTCAGGGCCAGGTGGTCGCGCGTTCGGCGAAGTCGTCCGACTGCGGGTTGACGACGCAAAAGCGGTGACCGGTCGGCGCCTCCATCACCACCCAGGTCTTGACCGGCGCCACGACCTTGGCGCCCAGCGCCTCGAGCCGCGCGACTTCGGCCGCCTGGTTGTCGGTCTCGATGTCGATGTGCACCCGCGGCTCGTGGTCGACGCCCGCCTGCAGGATGACCATGTGGTCGGTGGTCGGCTTGATCGTCGCGTATTTGCCGTCATGGCCAATATCGGCCGCACCGCCGAGCGCACCGGCCCAGAAACGGCCGGCGGACGCAAGATCGCTGGTCTTGCAATCGATGACGACGATGCGCTGGCGGGACTTGTGCGGCATGTTCAGGGCTCCGACGGGTTGAGAAAAACCGCCATCGTAGCGTCTGCGCGGTCATGGCGCGGGGCCCTCATGCCGGTGTCATGCGCCGGCATCGCGCACGACGCAGCCGATCAGCTGCCGTCGTCCGCCAGGCCCATGACCTCGCCCAGCCGGACCGCGCGCTCCGGCGCCCAATCCGGGTTGAAGCGGCAACGGCCCTTGGGAAACAACGCCACGACGGTGGATCCGAGCAGGAAACGGCCCATCTCGTCGCCGGCCTTGAAGTCGATCTGCTGGCGCGCGTAGTCCCAGTGGCGCGGCTTGCCCGAGCGCGGCGGGTTGACGACGCCGTGCCAGGTGGTGGACATGCTGCCGACGATGGTCGCGCCCACCAGCACCAGCACGAACGGCCCTCGGTGCGACTCGAACACACACACCACGCGTTCGTTGCGCGCGAACAGGCCCGGCACGCCACGCGCCGTCACCGGGTTGACCGAAAACAGGTCACCCGGCACGTAGACCATGCGCACCAGGCGGCCGGCACATGGCATGTGGATGCGGTGGTAGTCCTTGGGGCTCAGGTACAAGGTGGCGAACAGGCCGTCCTGGAACTGCGCGGCCAGCGCGGTGTCGCCGGCCAGCAGCGTGGTCGTCGAATAGTGGTGGCCCTTGGCCTGGAAGATCTGGTCGGCCTGGATCGTGCCGAACTGGCTGATCGCGCCGTCCACCGGGCAGATCAGTTCGGCGCGCGCCAGCGGCCGCGCATCGGCCTTGAGCGCGCGGGTGAAGAATGCGTTGAAGCTGGTGTAATTGCGGATGTCCGGATCGGCCGCCTCGGCCATGTCGACGCCGTATTTGCCGACGAACCAGCGGATGATGGCGGTCGTCACCGAACCCCAGCGACCCGACGCCACGAAGCCGCCGAACTGCGTCATCAGACGCTTGGGCATCAGGTACTGGGGGATGACTTTGGATCGGTCGGACAAGGGGCGCGGGTGCGGCGCGTGGCCGCAGCTTGCAAAAGGTTGCGGATTATATCGACCGGTCCATGGTACGACAGGCGCCCGGGACGGCTTGCCCTCACAATGCAAGCCTATGTCGTCGTCCCCGCCCCCGTCGCGTATTCCCCCCATCCAGTGCCTGCAGACCTTCGAGGCGCTGGCCCGGCTGCGCAGCGTCACCCAGACCGCCGACGAGTTGTTCGTCACGCCCAGCGCGGTCAGCCACCGGGTCAAGCAGCTCGAGCAGATCATCGGCACCAAGCTGTTCGGCCGCGCCGACTTTTCGCTGACCACCGACGGCAGCGAATACCTGGCCCATGTGCGCGAAGGCCTGGCCACGCTGCAGAAATTCCCCGGCCGCAACGGCGCCAGTTCCGGCAAGCGCAAGTTGCGCCTGGCCGTCACGCCGACCTTTGCGCGCTCGATGCTGATTCCGCGGCTGCGCCAGTTCACCGACGCCTACCCGGAGATCGACGTCACGCTGCAGGTGTCGATCCCGCTGCTCGACGTGGTGGCCGAAGACGGCGACCTGACCGTGCGCTTCGGCACCGGCCGGTATGCCGACGTGGAACACCTGTGCCTGCTCAAGGACGAGATCACGCCGCTCGCTTCGCCCGCCTTCGTGCGCGAACACGGCCCGTTCGAGACACCGCACGACCTCGAAGGCGTGCCGCTGCTGCGCAGCCCGCTCGAGCCCTGGCGCACCTGGTTCGGCGCCCACCAGCTCGACTGGCCCGAGCCGGCCGAGGGTTCGCAGTTCAACGACATCGGCCTGATGTGCGACGCCGCCGCCGCCGGCATGGGCGTGGGCCTGATCCGGCTCAAGCTCGGCGCGCCGTGGCTGGACAACGGCACGCTGGTGCGGCTGTACGATCACGACGTCCCCAGCCCGCATGCGCACTACCTGTGCTGGCGCGCCGGCACGATGGAGCGCTGGGAGTGCGCGGCGTTTGCGCAGTGGTTGCAGAAGAGTATCGGGACGGTCGGGTGATGGATTTTCCTGGCGGCCCTTGCCGCGACCTTGCTCGTGGAACACCGGAGCCGGTCGGTGTTCGGGCAAGCCGGATCCTCGATGCGCGATTTCGTTGGCAGCAAGGGCGCCGCGGTCAATGCAGGCCCGCCAGAAAATCGCGGTCCATACGCCAAGCTGCGCCGGATTCGAAGTCCAAGTCGTGCGCCCGTTCGGGGAGAGCCGGATGTCCGGAATATGGCCCGGCCGCCGAATTTTCTCGAACAGCAGAACTCGGGTATCCCCGCACGGCCTGACCAGGAACCAACGGACCTCCTCGCAACCGCGGGCGATGCGTGACTGGCATCGCACTAACGAGTGCCGTCTTTGCCCGCCGACAGGTGCGACAACGCGAATCCAGGGAAGTCGACCAAGGTTTCGCGGTTGATTCGCAGAAATTGTTCACGAATCTCGCCAGGCTCCTTGCCTTCTTCAATCTGGTACAGCAGGTCCCTGAGCCGGAATTCCTTGAGGAATTGCCACATCGACCGCTCCTGGAGCTTCAAGGTGTTCTGAAGCACTAGTGCTGCAGCCGGAATCGCAGCGATGATCGAGAGCCATTGCTCCGACCAGTCTCCGGCGGCCGCGCCTGCGCTCGCAGCAATGCTCGCGAACGCTGCAGTCAATGCCAGGATGTAGGACGCGCCATGATTGATGCTTGCCAGCCGACGCAACTGGTTTGCCTTCTTGCCAATGTCAACTTCGAGGGTATCCATGGGAAGTCTCCGCGTAGCTCCTGGGTTTGCTTTCCCCAACAGGGATTGCGTCTTGCACTATGCACGAACCAGCCCATTTACATCAATACCTGGACCACGAACTCCTTGCTCTCAAGCGCTACGGGGCCGCCCAACACCGTTCCCGGGACCTTTCACGCAGTCAAGCAACGGCTCCTGTGTTTGCCCTGATGAGCGGGGTTTCGTTTCTATTCAGTGCTGTTCACCGCAGTGGCGCCACAGGGGCTTGGATATCTTGATTTTTCGGCGTTGACGCACATATGAGAGCTGTATACGATACAGCTTTCAGGCCGTCACGGCCGTTCCAAAAGGAGTTATCCATGTCCGCAAAGGTGACGATGAACCTCTCCGACGAGGAGCTTGCGTTGATTCAGCAGCTCCGCAGTTCGCTCAATCTGTCGACGAACACCGGCACGGTCGGGCAGTCGTTGCGTATCGCCGGCCTGATCGCCGAAGGCATCAAGAGCGGCAAGCAGATTGCGTTCCTCGATGCCGATGGTCGCCCGGAGTCCAAGATCGTGATTCCCGGCCTGTCCAAGAAACTCTGAGCGCAGGGGAACACCATGCCGCAGGAGAACCCAGGCCATCCGGGCGGCGCCGCGGCAACCACGCCGGCCTCCGCGGCACCACCGGATCCTTCCGCGCCACCGGCCACAGCCGCCGCAGTGCCGGTCGCACCATCGACGGCGGCGGCGACACCCGAGGAAGACTGGACCAACGAAGACCCGGCGAAGGACACGTCCAAGGCGCCGAAAAGAGAGCGCGATCCCGCGTATTGGTCGGATCCGGCCTTTTTCAGGCTCGTGATCGTCTTCGCCGGTTGGGTGCTGGTGCTGTCGGTCGGAGGCATGTTGCTGCTCGCCGCGAACGACAAGGAGATCCCGCACGGCGTCGTCGCGGCAGCGTCGGGCCTGGTCGGCCTGCTGACCGGCATCTTCGCGGCCAAGACCGGCCAGACCTAAACCGGCGGGCAGCGCGGCGCGATGCGGCGACCGCAGTCCCGTGTGGCCGCGTCCGCCACATCCTTCACTCGCAACAGGGAGTTCACCGCCATGTCCGCGCTGATCTTCGTCTACGGAACCCTCAAGCAGGGTTTTCCCAACTATCCGCGCAACAGCGGCCGTCGCATGCCGGGCGACTTTCGCACGCTGCAGCCGTATCCGCTGTACGTGGTGCAACTGGCCAACGAGGACCGCGCGCCCTGGCTGATGCACGCGCCCGGCCAGGGCAGCCCGGTCACGGGGCAGGTGTTCGAGGTCGACGAAGGCCTGCTGCAGGCGATGGACGCATTCGAGGAAGTCGGCCTGCCCCAGGGTTATGCGCGCGTGGCCATCGATCTCGAGGCCATCCACGCGCCCGGCCGGCGGATCGCCAGTTACGCCTATGTGAAGCGGCAACACCAGCTCGCCGAGTGCCTGGCCATCGAGGGGCCGTTCGCCGAATACACGCTGGAGCTGGCGGCCGGCTACCGGCTCGAGCTGGACCCTTGACCGGGCCGTCGCGACAGCTTCACCAGTACGGCGTTCGCCACTCGCGCCGCCACCGCGGCGAACGATTTCAGTCCGCGGCGCAGGCCCGCAGCGTTGTCGCGCCGGCGGCGATCGGCACCCAGTGTGTCAGGCGCCGGCACACGCCATCGAGACACAACTCGTAGTCCGGCACGAACTCCGACCGCGCCAGCACGATCTCGCGTCGCCACGGATCGGCCAGCCGGTAACGCCAGACACCACCCACCAGCGTCGAACCCGCGGGCGGCTCCATGCCGGCGCCGGACCCGCGGATGCGGGCCTGGGACAGATGCAACCAGGGGCCGGCGACCTCGTAGTCTTCGGCCCATTCGATCTTCTCGATGGAGTGTTGCCAGCGCAACGTGAACTGGCGCACCGGCAGCTGCACCTGCACGCTGCCGGCGGCCAGGCACAAGGCGGCCGCCGCCAGCAATGCCATGGTGCGTCAGGATTGCCGCGGCGGCGAACGTCGTACGGCACGGGTCAGGCGGTGGCCCGCCTGGTGCGCCGCGCGCGCAGGCCGTGCCACAGCAGCAGCACCAGCGCCATGCCCAGCCCGATCTCGTCGGACACCGGCAAGGCCACGACCAGGAACGCGGCCGCGACAAACGCCCACACGCGTTCGAACCAGTGCAGCGGCGCCAGCCAGAAGCCGATGGCCGCCCCGCCCCACAATGCGATCGCCACCACCGCCTTGAACACGATGTAGCCGGTGTCCCACCAGGTGCCGCCTTGCAGCATCAGCGCCGGCGCGTACACCGCCATGTAGGGCACGATGAAGCCGGCGATCGCCACCCGCATCGCCTGCAGGCCGATCTTCATGCCGCTTTCCCGCGCGATCGGCGCGGCCGCGAACGCGGCCAGCGCCACCGGTGGCGTCAGGTCGGCCATGATGCCGAAATAGAACACGAACATGTGCGAGACGATCAGCGGCACGCCCAGCTCCAGCAGCGCCGGCGCCGCCAGCGAGCTGGTGATGATGTAGTTCGGGATCGTCGGAATACCCATGCCCAGCACCAGGCACACCAGCATCGTCAGCACCAGGCTCAGGAACAGGCTGTTCTGCCCGATCTGGATGATGTAGCCGGCAAACAGCGTGGCCGCCCCGGTCAGCGTCAGGATGCCGATGATCACGCCCACCAGCGCGCAGGCAATACCCACCGGCAACGCGTGGCGAGCACCGTCGGCCAGCGCGTTGAGCGCGACCTTCAAGGTGGCCTGGCCACCCTTGGCAAACCACAACACGGCCGCCATGACCAGCGCCAGGCCGATGATGGCCTGGATGCCGTACTGGAAGAAACTCGACGCCGCCAGCCCGATCAGCACCCAGAAGATCATCTGCAGCGGCCGGCTGCCGAAGTTCTTGGCCAGCGCGGCGCCGAAGATCAGCACCACGGTGAGCGCCAGCCCGACCATGCCCGAGAACAGCGGCGTGTAGCCGGCGAACAGCAGGTAGACCAGGATGGCCAGCGGCAGG
>JBFIDI010000182.1:0-10034 GCA_041581405.1 Burkholderiaceae bacterium | reverse complement strand
TCTGTCGTGCGCGCGCCGATGGCGCCCCAGGCGATCAGGTCGCCCAGGTACTGCGGGGAGATCACGTCCAGGAATTCGCTGGCGGCCGGCAGGCCCAGGCGGTTGATCTCGATCAGCAGCTGGCGTGCGATGCGCAGGCCCTCGTCGATGCGGAAGGTCTCGTCCAGGTAGGGGTCGTTGATCAGGCCCTTCCAGCCCACGGTAGTGCGGGGTTTCTCGAAATACACCCGCATCACGATCTCCAGCGTGTCGCGGTATTTCTCGCGCTGCTGTACCAGCTTGCGCGCATATTCCTGCGCCGCGACCGGATCATGGATGGAGCACGGCCCGATGACCACCAGCAGGCGGTCGTCCTGCCCGGCCATGATGGCCTGGATGTTGCGCCGGGTCGAGGCGATCAGCTGTTCCACGGGGGTTCCGCCGATAGGGAAGAAACGGATGAGGTGATCGGGCGGGGGCAACACGTTGATGGCCTTGATGCGTTCGTCGTCGGTCTGGCTCGTGCGGTCGCTGCTGGTGTTGCGACGGCGGTCGGGCCCGGTATGGAGGTCGGTGGGGCCGGATTGCCAGGAGGAGGTCTGCTGCGTCATGGTGCGTGGTCCTGAGTTGAAAAAATGGGGCCGGAAAACAAAAAACCGCCGGGGTTGCCGGCGGTTTCGAGGGGGGTAGGGTTGTCAGGGGGTCGACACGACTACTTCTCTCTTGCGCCGGCGGCGTAGGAGAACCAGAAGAAGCCAAAGAAAAATCGTGTCATCGACATGGGCCGGACTTTAGCACGAAAAAAATCGACGATTCCGGCCCGGACTTCAGGCGGTTCCGCCGACGGTCAGGCCGTCGATGCGCAGCGTCGGCTGTCCCACGCCCACCGGCACGCTCTGGCCTTCCTTGCCGCAGGTGCCCACGCCGCTGTCGAGCGCCATGTCGTTGCCGATCATCGACACCCGGGTCAACGCGTCCGGCCCGTTGCCGACGATGGTCGCACCCTTGACCGGGAACTTGATCTTGCCCTTCTCGACCCAGAACGCCTGGCTGGCCGAGAACACGAACTTGCCCGACGTGATGTCGACCTGGCCGCCGCCGAAATTGGTCGCATACAGGCCGCGCTCGATGCTGGCCACGATCTCCTGCGGATCGCGGTCGCCGCCGAGCATGTAGGTGTTGGTCATGCGCGGCATCGGCACGTGGGCATAACTCTCGCGCCGGCCGTTGCCGGTGGCGGACACGCCCATCAGCCGGGCGTTCATCGCGTCCTGGATATAGGCCTTGAGCACGCCGTCCTCGATCAGCACGTTGCGCTGGCTGGCGTTGCCTTCGTCGTCGACGTTGAGCGAGCCGCGCCGGTCGGCAATCGTGCCGTCGTCGAGCACGGTGACACCCTTGGCCGCGACCCGCTGGCCGATGCGGCCGCTGAACGCGCTCGAGCCCTTGCGGTTGAAGTCGCCCTCCAGGCCGTGGCCGATCGCCTCGTGCAGCAGGATGCCCGGCCAGCCCGGGCCGAGCACGACCGTCATCTCGCCCGCCGGCGCCGGCCGCGAGCCGAGATTGGTCAAGGCCGCCGCCACCGCCTCGTCGACGTACTTGTCGATCAGCGCGTCGTCGAAATACGCCAGCGAAAATCGGCCACCGCCTCCGGCATTGCCCATTTCGCGCCGGCCCTTGTGTTCGGCGATCACGGTCACGCTCAGGCGCACCAGCGGCCGCACGTCGGCCGCCAGCGTGCCGTCGGCGCGCGCCACCAGCACCACGTCGTATTCGCTGGCCAGCCCGGCCATGACCTGCGCCACGCGCGGATCCTTCGCCCGGGCGCGTTGCTCGACCTTGCCCAGCAAGGCGACCTTGGCGGCGCTGTCCATGGTGGCGATCGGATCGAGATCCGGATACAGGGAGCGGCTGCCGGCGATCGTGCGCGGCGTGACCTTGACCCGGCCGCCGCGCGCGGCCGACGAGATCGCGCGCACGGTGCGTGCGGCATCGAGCAGCGAGGCCCAGGAGATGTCGTCGGAGTACGCGAACGCGGTCTTCTCGCCACTGACGGCCCGTACACCGACACCCTGGTCGATGCTGAAGGAGCCGGACTTGACGATACCTTCCTCCAGCCCCCAGCCTTCGCTGCGGGTGTACTGGAAATACAGGTCGGCGTCGTCGACCCGGTGGGCCCGGATTTCGGCCAGCGCCCGGCTCAGGTGCGATTCGTCCAGCCCGAAGGGTTCGAGCAGCAGGGACTTGGCAATGGCCAGGCGTTCAATGGTGGGTTCGCGAGAGATCATGACGCATTTTAGGTTCGCCGCGCGGACCGGGTGCCGGCCATCCTGACCATGGCCCTTCGATGCGCGGGTTTCGGGCCGATCAGTCCGCTGCCGCCGCCGGCGCGCGGGTGAGCCACTGCAGCAGCGCCGCGTCGTCCAGATCGGCCAGTCCGGCCGCGCTGGCCTGCGCAAAGGCGTCGCGCGCCGCCGCGCCCAGCGGACCCTGGAACCCGAGTTGCCGCGCCGCCTGCATCGCCAGCCGGGTGTCCTTCTCGAGCAGCGTCATGTGGGCGCGCGGCGCGTAGTCGCCGGCAATGGCCCTCCGCATCCGGTCCGAGCCGATCCAGCTCTGCCCGCTGGAGCGTTCGATCACGTCGAGCGTGGCGCCCAGGTCCAGTCCCATGCGGGCGGCCAATGCCAGCACCTCGGCGGCGCCGACCAGGTTGATGCCGGCGGCCAGGTTGTTGACCAGCTTGGTCCGCGCGCCGTCGCCGAGCCGTTCGCCGACCCGGAACACATGGCTGGACAAGGCCTCGATGAGGCCGCGATGGCGCTCGAACACCGTCGGCGCGCAGGCCACCATCAGGCTCATGCTGCCGTCGCGTGCCCGGGCCGGCCCGCCGGACATCGGCGCGTCGATGGCATGCAGGCCGAACGGACGCAGTTCCAGCGCGATGGCCTCCACGTCGTCGGGCGCCATGGTCGGGCACAACATCACGCTGCGGCCCAGCCGCATGGCCTGCGCCACCGCGCCGGCGCCGAACAACACATCGCGCGTCTGCTGCGCATCGACGACGCAGACGATGGTGACGTGCGCGTCGCGCGCGGCGTCGGCCGGTGCCGCGTGCACGCTCGCACCGCGTGCGGCCAGCGCCTGGCTGCGTTCGGGGAGCAGGTCGCAGACATGCACCGGCCAGCGGCGCGACAGCAGGTTGGCCGCCATCGCGCCGCCCATGTTGCCGACGCCGATGACGGCCACCGGATAAAGCGGGTCCGTCACGACTGCACCAGCCGCTTGGCCTTGCCGATCGACATCAGCATGCCCAGTGCCAGGCCCAGCGTCACCATGGCCGTGCCGCCATAACTGATGAAGGGCAGGGGCACGCCGACCACCGGCAGGATGCCGCTGACCATGCCCATGTTGACGAAGGCATAGGAGAAAAACATCATCGCCAGCGCGCCGGCCAGCAGGCGCGAGAACAACGTGGGTGCGTCCAGCGCGATGCTCAGCGCGCGCAGCACCAGGAAGATGAATCCGCCGATCAGCAGCAGGTTGCCGATCAGGCCGAATTCCTCCGAATACGCGGCAAAGATGAAGTCGGTCGTGCGCTCGGGGATGAACTCCAGGTGGGTCTGCGTGCCCTGCATGAAACCCTTGCCCCAGACGCCGCCCGAGCCGATCGCGATCATGCCCTGGATGATGTGGAAACCCTTGCCCAGCGGGTCTTTGGCCGGGTCGAGCAGCGTGCAGATGCGCTGCTGCTGGTAGTCGCGCAACACCACCCAGCGCACGCCGTCGGCGCACAGGTCGGACTGGAACAACACCAGCAGCCCGATGCCGACGACCGCGATCAGCACCGGCGGCAGCACCAGGCGCCAGCTCAGCCCGGCGAAGAAGATCACCGACAGGCCGGCGGCCAGCACCAGCAGCGAAGTGCCCAGGTCGGGCTGTTTCATGATCAGGCCCACCGGGATGGCCAGCAGGACGGCGCCCACCACATAGTCCAGCGGGCGCAGCTGGCCCTCGCGTTTCTGGAACCACCAGGCCAGCATCAGCGGCATCGCGATCTTCAGGATCTCGCTGGGCTGGATCGTGATGCCCAGGTTGAGCCAGCGTGTTGCGCCCTTGCGCGTGATGCCGAACAGCGCCACCGCGACCAGCAGCGCCACGCCGAACACATACAGCGGCACCGCCACCGCCATCAGTCGCTGCGGCGGCACCTGGGCCACGACGAACATGATGCCGGCCGCCAGCAGCATGTTGCGGCCATGGGACTCGAAACGCGTGCCATGGTCGAAGCCCGATGAATACATCGTCAGCAGGCCGGCCGCGGCCAGGGCCACCACGGCGAACAGCAGCGGTGCATCGAAGCCGGTGAAAAGGGGCAGGATCCGTCGCCACAACGACGGTTTGTCAAAAACGGCAGCCATGTCCGGGATTATCCCGCGCCGCCGGCGTGCCTATGATGCCGGCATGGCAATCCAGACTCCGTCGATCACCCATCTGCTGTACCTGCACGGCTTTCGTTCCTCGCCGCAGTCGACCAAGGCCCGCATCATGGCCGAGCGCGTGGCGCGCGAGCATCCCGCCGTGACCTGGTGGTGCCCGCAACTGCCGCCGTCGCCCCAGCAGGCGATGGACCTGGTGATGCAGGGCACGGCACACTGGCCCGGCACGCGCATGGCCGTGGTCGGTTCCTCGCTGGGCGGTTATTACGCGACCTGGCTGGCCGAGCAACGGGCCTGCAAGGCGGTGCTGCTCAATCCGGCCATATTCGCCGCGCGCGACCTGGCGCGCCATGTCGGCACCCATCCCGTCTGGCACGACCCGACCCGGCAGGTCGAGTTGACCCGCGCGCATGTCGACGAATTGCGCGCCTTGCACGCGGGCGGGCCGGCCGACCCATCGCGTTATTTCCTGCTCGCGGCCAAGGGCGACGAGGTGCTGGACTGGCGCGAAATGCTGCAGCGTTACCCCGGCGTGCAGCTGCGCCTGCTCGAGCACGGCGACCATGGGCTGAGCGATTTCGAAGACCATCTCGATACGGTGCTGGACTTCCTCGACCTCGCGTAGGCCCCGCCAGCCCTGGGGTTTTGCGTGGCGCCGCCCGCGCCGCGCAGCCGCCGCGCCCGCGGCCCGGCGCCCACCGGTCCGGCCCGCGCATGGTTTGCAGGGACAATACCGGCCATGTTCCTATTGTTTGAAGAAGCCGGCAAGTTCCTGGCCGGCCGGGTGTTGTCGCAGACCGATACCTCGGCCCAGGTCGAGCTCGACAGCGGCAAACGCGTCAAGGTCAAGGCCGCCAACATCCTGATCACGTTCGACAAGCCGGCCCCCGCCGAGCTGCTGGCGGCGGCCCGCGGCGTGAGTGAAGACATCGAGCTCGACATGGCCTGGGAGTTCGCGCCCGAGCAGGAGTTCGGATTTGCCGACCTGGCACGTGAATATTTCAGCGACAAGGCCACGCTCGAGCAGCAGGTGGGTGCGCTGATCAGCCTGTTCGAGGCGCCGCATTATTTCCGGCGCGCCGGCAAGGGTCGGTTTCGCAAGGCGTCGGCCGACGTGCTGGCGCAGGCCCTGGCCGCGATCGAGAAGAAGAAGCTGGTGCAGCAGCAGATCGATGCCTGGGTCGCCGAACTCGCCGCGGGCCGGTGTCCGGAGCCGGTGCGCGAGCAGCTCTACAAGATCCTGTTCAAGCCGGACAAGAACGCGTCCGAATACAAGGCCGTGGTCGAGGCCTCGCGCGCCACGCACCTGGCGCCGCTGGACCTGCTGCAAAAGGCCGGCGCCATCGATTCGCCGTACCAGTTCCACTGGCGGCGCTTCCTGTTCGAGCATTTCCCCAAGGGCACCGGTTTCCCCGATGTCGAGGCGCCCCCGATCAAGGACGATCTGCCGCTGGCCGGTGTGCAGGCGTTCTCGATCGACGATTCGGCGACGACCGAGATCGACGACGCGCTCAGCGTGCTCGGCCTGGGCACCGGGCAGGTCACGGTGGGCATCCATATCGCGGCGCCGGGCCTGGCCGTGCAGCCGGGCGACCCGGTCGACAACCTCGGGCGCGCGCGCCTGTCGACCGTCTACATGCCGGGTTACAAGCTCACGATGCTGCCCGACGCGGTGGTGCAGGCCTATACGCTGCAGGAGGGGCGCGACTGCCCCGCGGTGTCGCTGTACGTCACGTTCAACGAAGACACGCTGGCGATCGAACACACGGAGACGCGGATCGAGCGCGTGCCCATCGTGGCCAACCTGCGCCATGACCAGCTCGATGCGGTGATCACCGCCGACTGGCTTGCCGACGCGGGCGGCGCGACCGCATCCGACCTGTCGCCGGGCGTGCCGGCGGTGCCGGGGCTGCGCGTGCAGTTGTCGTTCCTGCATCGGCTGGCCACGCACCTGAAGGCGCAACGCGAGGTGGTGCGCGGCAAGCCCGAGAACTTCACCCGGCCCGACTACAACTTCCGCTTGCTGCGGGACGGCGGCGGCGAGCCCGATGGCAACGAGCAGGTGGAGATCACGGTGCGCCAGCGGGGCGCGCCGCTGGACCTGGTCGTGTCCGAGGCCATGATCCTGGCCAACAGCCACTGGGGCAACTGGATGGCCGAACTCGGCGTGCCGGCGATCTACCGCAGCCAGGCCAGCCTGGCGCCGGGCATCAAGGTGCGCATGGGCACCAAGGCCTTGCCGCACGCGGGCATCGGCGTCAAGAGTTACGCCTGGAGCACCTCGCCGCTGCGCCGCTACACCGACCTGGTCAACCAGTGGCAGATCATCGCCTGCGCGCGCCACGGCAAGACCGCGGCGCTGGTGGCGCCGTTCAAGCCCAAGGATGCCGAGCTGTTTGCGATCATCTCCGGGTTCGACGCCGCCTACGGGGCCTACGGCGCGTTCCAGGGCGCGATCGAACGTTTCTGGACCTTGCGGTATCTGACGCAGAACGACATCCAGGAACTGGTGGCCGCCTTGTTCAAGGACAACCTGGTACGCGCCGAGACCTTGCCGCTGGTGTTGCCGGTGGTGGGGGCGCAAGGCCTGCCGCGTGGCGCCCGGCTGCGCGTGCGGCTCGGTGCGGTCGACACGATCGCACTCGACGTGACCGGCTCGGTCATCGAACGGCTCGATGCACCCACTGCCGATGGCGCGTCGACGCAGGACGCGGCGGCGGTGTCCGACGACGACGGTGACGACGAGGTCGTGGTCGGCCCGCTGGCGATTGCGGTCGATGTGGACGAAACCGCAACGGTATCCGCGCCGGGTGGCGATAATCAGGCCTCGTGAAACTGCGCACTTTCACCACCATGCAACTGGCGCTGGGCGCCTCGCTGGCCGTGCATGCGGCCTTGCTGACCGTGCGCTTCGTCGATCCGGAGCGGTTCAACCGGGTGTTCGAGGACACGCCGCTCGAGGTCATCCTGGTCAATGCCCGCACCAACGACAAGCCCGACAAGGCGCAGGCCCTGGCCCAGGCCAACATGGCCGGTGGCGGCGAACTCGACCAGGGTCGCGCCACGACGCCGTTGCCGGCGTCTGCGCTCACGGCCGTCGGCGACGCGATCGAGGAGCAGACCAACGCCAGCACCCAGACCCTGCTCGAGCAGCAGCAGATGATGCTGGCCCAGGTGCGGACCCAGCTCGCCGCGCTGCGGCCGCCCGAGCCGCTGAACCCCGGCGCGACGCCCGAGCAGATCACCCGCGAGGAAAAACGCCGCCGGCTGATCAAGCTGCTGGCCGAGATCGAGCGGCGCATCCAGGAGGAGAACGCGCGGCCGAAGAAGCGTTACGTGAGCCCGGCTACGCGCGAGGTGCCGTACGCGGTGTATTACGACACCATGCGCCGCATGATCGAGGACATGGGAACGACCAATTTCCCGACCTTCGGCGGCAAGAAGCTGTATGGCGAGCTGACGATGCTGATCACCGTCAACCACGACGGCCATGTGCTGGCCACCGAGGTGGTCGACAGCTCCGGCATGCCGGTGCTCGACCGCCGCGCCGAACTCATCGCCCGGTCGGCCGGCCCGTTCGGCGGCTTCACCGACGAGATGCGCCGCAGTTTCGACCAGCTGGTGCTGGTGTCGCGCTTCAAGTTCACGCGCGACGAACTGCTCGAAGCCAAGGTCAGCGGCAAATGAGCGTGTTCCGCTTGCCGGCCGATGCCGCGCGATGGCGCCGCGAACGGGGTCTGTCGCGATGAAGCCGCTGTTGCGCTGGATCGCCCTCGTGCTGCTGGCCATGGTGCTGCTGCAGCTGTTTTTCGTGGGCCGTATCGCCGCCATGGCGGTGATCGATCCGCAGTCGACTGCGTTCCAGCGGGCCGAGGCCTGGCGCATCGCGCAGAACAAGGGCGAGTTGCGCTGGCGCCAGGAGTGGGTCGCGTACGCGCAGATCTCCGACAACCTCAAGCGCGCGGTGATCGCGTCCGAGGACGATGGTTACACCGACCACGACGGCATCGACTGGGATGCGGTCGAGAAGGCCTGGGCGAAAAACAGCCGGGCCGAGGAACTGGCCGAACAACGGGCGGCGGCGGGACGCAAGGCGCGCGCGCCCAAGGTGGTGGGCGGCTCGACGATCACGCAGCAGCTGGCCAAGAACCTGTTCCTGTCCGGCGAGCGCACCTTGCTGCGCAAGGGGCAGGAGTTCGTGCTGGCGCTGATGCTCGAGGCGCTGCTGGACAAGCGGCGCATCCTCGAGATCTATCTCAACAACGTCGAGTGGGGCGAGGGCGTGTTCGGGGCGCAGGCGGCGGCGCAGCATTATTTCCGCAAGCCGGCGTCGCGCCTGAGCGCGTACGAGGCGGCCCGCCTGGCCGTGATGTTGCCGCGGCCCAAATACTTCGAGAAGTTGCCGGGTTCGGCCTATCTGGCCGGGCGCGCGTCGACGATCACCGCGCGCATGGCACACGCCCGGCTGCCGTGACGGGTCGCTGCGGCGGCTGCTGGGTATCATCGGGCCCATGCGTGCCAAGTTGATGGGTCTTTTCCTGCTCGCTCTGGTGCGCTTGTTGACCGGTTCGCAGGCGCGCTGGTACGGTTGTCCGCCCAAGGCCGAGCAACGCATCTATTTTGCGAACCACCAGAGCCACGCCGACCTGGTGCTGATCTGGGCGGCGCTGCCGCAGGTATTGCGCACGTTGACGCGTCCGATCGCGGCGCGCGACTACTGGACCAAGACGCCGTTTCGGCAATGGATCACGACCCAGGTGTTCAACGCCATCTACGTGGCGCGTGACCGCACCGCCGACCAGGACCCGCTCGAGCCGCTGATCGAGGCACTGGAGAACGGCGACTCCATCATCCTGTTTCCCGAGGGTACCCGTGGCCATGCAGAGGTGCCGCAGCCGTTCAAGGCCGGCCTGTACAACCTGGCGCTGCGTTTCCCGGACGTGGTGCTGGTGCCGGCCTGGATCGCGAACGTGCAGCGAGTCATGCCCAAGGGCGAGGTGGTGCCGGTGCCGGTGCTGTGTTCGGTGACCTTCGGCGCGCCGGTCAAGCTCGAGCCGGGGGAAGACCGGCGGGCGTTCCTGGAGCGGGCGCGGGAGGCGGTGATGGCCTTGCGGGATGTGTGAGATCGAGATGTTGTTCCTGACGTGCGGCTTTCGTGGTGCGCGAAGCGGGATGGGGGGGCGACTCCGCTCATGTCCCCCGCCATGGGCTTCGCCCATGGCTCCTCCTTTACTTCGCTGCGTCGCCCACCCATCCCGCATCGCAACGAGCGATCGTGGTGCACCCATGGGCCCATACCCTCCCAGGACCCGGGCGGTGGGGTGTCTTGCGCAGCGAAATCAAGGAGGAGGCCGAAGGCCGGGGGACATTCGCGGAGCAAGGCACGCCGCCGTCCGGGTCCCACCGGCGATCTGCCAACAAACGGATGTCCCAGGCATGGTTATGCATCCAGGAGCAGGCGCTGCGCATGCGGCCATCGGCATGACAACACCATGAACCAGTACCTCAAGAGCATGAGCGCCACCGAACAGGTCGGGGCCATGTTCGTGTTCGTGTTCGGCTGCCTGATCGTTGCCAGCATCGTGTTGCTGCTGCTGTCCCTGCGCGAATACCGGGACG
>JBFIDI010000181.1:0-10035 GCA_041581405.1 Burkholderiaceae bacterium | reverse complement strand
CGTGATGTTGCGCAGTGCCAGCCAGATCAGCTTGTTGGCGGCATCGTCGCTGGGGAAGTGCCCGCGCGTCTTGATGATCTTGCGCAGCCGCGCATTGATGCTTTCGATCGCGTTGGTTGTGTAGATCACCCGGCGGATATGCGCGGGGAATGCAAAGAACGGAATCACATGGCTCCAGGCGCGTCGCCAGGCGGCCACGACGGTAGGGAACTTCGTTCCCCAGGGGCCGGCCTCGAAGGCATCGAGTTCCGCCTGTGCGGCCTCCGCGCTGGCGCCGTGTAAATCGGCTTGATGGCCGCGGCAAGCAACTTGCGGTCCTTCCAACTGGCGTAGTCCAGCGAGTTTCGGATCAGGTGCACGATGCAGGTCTGCAGCGTGGTGCTTGGGTATACGGCTGCCAGTGCCTCGGGCATGCCCTTGAGGCCGCCGGTGACGGCGATCAGGATGTCGTTGACACCCCGGGTCCTGAGGTCGTTGAAAACCTTCATCCAGAACTTGGCACCCTCGGTGCTCTCGATCCACAGGCCCAGGATGTCCCGGCTTCCGTCGGGCTGTACGCCCAGGGCCAGGTAGATCGCCTTGTTGCGCACCACGGCGTCTTCCCGAATCTTGACTCGCAGCGCTTCAAAGAACACCACCGGGTACATCGGCTCGAGGGGTCGGGCCTGCCAGGCGCCAACCTCGTCCATGACGGCGTCGGTGACCGAACTGATGAACTCGGCGGACACCTCCACCGCGTAGCTCTCCTGCAGGAAGCCCTGGATCTCGCGCATGGTCATGCCGCGGGCGTACATGGCCACGATCTTGTCGTCGAACCCAGTAAAGCGCCGCTCGTGCTTAGGGATCAGGATCGGCTGGAAGCTGCCATCGCGGTCGCGCGGCACCTCTATGCGCAGCGGACCTTCATCGGTCAAGACCGTCTTGGCGCTCTTGCCGTTGCGCTGGTTTCCCGAGTCCTCGGGTTTGGCGCCAGCCGGGTAGCCCAGGTGGTGACCCAGCTCGGCGCCCATCACCCGCTCGATCAGCGCCTTCTTGAACGCCGCAGAGGCTTCGTTTACGGCCTCCGCGCTCATCGGCCCACTGACAAACTGGTCAATCAGCTCTTTGGGGATCTTCGGCAGCGCCGCCGTCCTGGCCGCTATGGCCGCATTCTTCAATTTCGTCTTGCTCGGCATGAATACTCCGGTGAGTCATGTTATGCCTCAAACGCTGGGGCGCGCTCACGCGGTTCGTGGACGACGGGCGCCTGCCCGTGGACAACAACTGGATCGAGAACCAGATCCGACCCATTGCCATCGGGCGCTCAAACTGGTTGTTCGCAGGATCACTGCGGGCAGGCAAACGCGCCGCCGCTGTGATGAGCCTGATCCAGTCCGAGCGCATGAACGGGCACGATCCGTATGTCTATTTGAAGGACATCCTCAGCCGGCTGCCAACGCACAAGGACAGCCGCATCGGGGAACTGCTGCCGCATCGCTGGCATTCCACTACTGTCGCCACCGCCTGAGCGTCAAACATAGCCGCCTCCGGCGGTCAATATGGGTTTGCCGGACGCATACCAAAGGACTATCTTCAGGAAACTACAGTCCCCATCGCGCAGGATCTCGCTGAAAGGCCTACGTTGGCTCCAGGGATCACCAGACTCTTCCTCTTTGGCGTGGCTGATAGCGATCCGGACAGGCTTCCGGAACTCGACTCGCGTGACCCAATGCCAGCTGGCAATTGCGGGGGCGCATCAGGAGGGGAGCCGGCGGTTGGATAAACAGAGCCAGCTTCGAGTCTTCCAGTGAGGAAGAACAGCTGTACTCGCCATTCGGATGCCGCTCGCCTAAGGCAGCAACCCCAATCGTCTCGCAATGGCAGCAGCTTGGGTGCGATTCTGTGCCCCAAGCTTCATATGAATCTTCCGAAGATGCGACCGCACCGTGCTGTCTGTGACAAACAGCTTTTCGGCGATGGCTCCGTTCGAATACCCTTCTGCCACCAGCTTCAGGACTCGTAGCTCCTTGGCGGTCAATGGCTCGTCCAGGTTGGGTTGCGCTGACTCCGAGAACTCCGCATCAGGCGCGGATGCGCCCAATTGCTCCCAGAGCTGATTCAGGTGTCCGACTACCATCGGGTCGTTGATTTCGGACTCCGCAGCTTCCATCCGGGCACTACGGATGATCGGTGCAATTGCTGTCCCCTCGTCCAGAAATATGCGTACGAAGCCCTCGCGGGCCATATCGGGCAGTAGTCCTTTCAACTCGCGAACCGCCATGTCGGTGCTTCCCGATCGATGGTAAGCGCAGGCCAGAAGGATTTCGAGTTTCATCTTGCGGTGAACGCGACCGTGTCGAACAGCTTCCTCCCGAGCCTGCTTCAAAGGTGCGATGGTCCGCGAAGCATCACCCGTATGCAGTGCATGGCGCCATCTCGAGATATCGATGTCGTCGACTTCTTGCGCTGGCAGGTGAATCTTGCGAACACGTTCCCACACTTCGACGCTGTCTGCCCGGGCAATTTCATCCGCGGCTGCGTTGCCGTATCCCTGCAGCAGCAGCAGGTGAGCCCGTTCCAGCTTGGCGTTGACGTAGACGCGCGGCAAGTGGCGTTCATGCCCCAGATACTCGAGTTCAGTCAACGCGGCGAATGCGGCATCAACATCACCCTTGTGAAAGGCGAGGCGAGCCCGCATCCGGTAGCTGAGGATCATGTGATCCGGGAGACCGGCGTCCCGAGCGATGGGAAGGTATACCTTGAGAAGACGGGTCGCCGATGCGGTGTCGTTGGCTTCGTACAGTGCGAGGGCAAAAAGAACCCCTGCCCATGCATTGCCATCGGTGTACATGTTTGAAGTGGCATGGGATGTCGCGCCAGCGGCGATACGGAAGCGTGCAGTGGCCTGGCGCAGGCGTCCCTCATTCAGATCGAGCATGCCTTCCATCGATTCGGAGTACATCCGGTTGAACATGCTGCTCGGCTGCATTCGGCGAGCATCGTCCAGGAATCGATGCGCCTCCTTGCGGTCCCCCAGTACCAACACCGTGTGAGCCATGGTATTGAGCAGCACGCTGTTGGCAAATGGTTTGGGCGTCGGAAGTGCGGCCAGGCTCGTGCGCCCCAGGGCATAGGCCTCTTCCTGTCGGTCTTGCATGGCGAGAAGCATGGGTCGCAGGGCGTGCATGTGTGCCTGTACCCCAAGTTCCTGGCTGGTCTCGCGCAGGGTTGACTGCATCCAGGTCATGGCCGCCATGGCGCCTTGGGTCATGCAAATAGCCCAGGTGGCAATGACTTGAAGCAGAGGTTCTGTTTGCAGCTTCTCCTTTGGCAGCATGGAAAACCAGTGCGCGAGAAGGCGCATGCGGCCCTGCTCCAGAAGCGCTTCCGCATGGAGCTTGAGCAGGTCGATGGCATAGGGATAGTCTTCACCTTCGAGGGCATGTTCGATGGCGGTGATCGAATGACCGGTCGATTCGTACCAGCCTGCGGCTGACAAGTGCAAGGCAGCGAACCGCTGCGGGTGCTTCCTGCGAAGCTGTTGCTTGAGGAAATCGCCAAAAAAACTGTGATACCGGAAGGCCTCGGGCGTGCTCGTAACCGGCATGAGAAAGAGGTTCGAACTCTCGACTTTGGACAGCAGTTGAGCACAATCGTAGCGGGGCAGCAATGCCTGACAAGACTCTATGGTGAGTTGTCGAAGGATGCTGGTAGCCAACAGGAAATCCTGGATCTCCTCGGGTTGCGAGGCAAGGACATCTTCAGTCAGATATTCCGCCACGCTGCGGTCGAATCCGGAGAAGCTGTTGATGAAGTCGTTCGGTACGCCATGGCGCTGCATCGCGAGTGTTGCCAGGGAAAGCGCGGTGATCCATCCCTCCGTTTTCTTATGCAAATGCTCCATCGCATCTGGTGATAGATTGGCTCCTCGCAAGCGGAAGAACTCGGCCGATTCATCCAGGGAAAACCGAAGATGCTGGCTATCGATCTCGAGCAGTTCACCTCTGGCACGCAGACGGCCGATCCCCAAGTCGGGCAATGTACGGGATGCCACGATGATCTGGCCAACGCGCGGTAGATGTTCAAGAGTCTCTCGCAGGAGACCTAGAACGGCAGGCTCCTGGATGACTTCAAAGTCGTCAAGAAACAAGGAATACGGAGTTTCGTCACGGGAAAAGAGCGACATGACCTCCACGAGGCCCCGCTCCGCAGTGGGCACAATTTCCATTTGATTCAGGACAGCACCGAGATGCGTCAGAAAACGACTCGGATCGTTGTCCGTTGCGCTCAGGGTTAGCCAACCTGTGGCTCGGCCCTGACTATCCAGTTTCTCGCGCGCCTGAAGCATGGCGGTTGTTTTTCCGAACCCTGCGGGAGCAAGGACGAGCAACAGTTTGAAGCCGGAAGCATTGACGATCTTGTCGGTCAATGCAGTTCTCGTCACGTTTGCACGGCCATTGTGCTTCGATCCGGTGTCGCCATCGAATGGCATGCCCTTGTCTGAGCGGAATTGACTGGTTTCAGGCGAAGACATAGAAGTTTCAGAAGGCAGCTTGCGCCATGAGCCGCATGGCTCACGCGGATGTGGTGCAGCAATGGATGGTACCAACTGTGCAGAGTTGCGCCCACCGTCGATTCGGACGATGTGTCCTCGGCACTTTGGGTTCATTTCTATCGCATCCGACGATTGTGCGCGGGTGCTCGGTGCGTGAACATTGCTCCATCACAGGATGAAGCTATGTCTGGACCACTAAAAGGTTTGAGGGTTTTGGAGTTTGCGGGCATGGGGCCGGCCCCGTTCTGCGCCATGGTCATGAGCGACTTGGGGGCCGAGGTCATTCGGATCGATCGACCGGGGAAACCGTCCGCTCGACAAGATGTGCTCGCCCGAGGTCGCCTGGCCTTGCCTGTGGACTTGCGAGACTCTGATGGCCTGGACAACGTGCGAAAGCTGATCGACAGGGCTGACGTCTTGATCGAGGGGTTTCGTCCTGGCGTCATGGAACGGCTCGGGCTGGGACCCGATGCATGTTTGCAGACCAATGCGCGGTTGGTGTACGGCCGGATGACGGGTTGGGGCCAAGCTGGTCCTTTGGCGCAGATGCCTGGCCACGACATTAACTACATCGCTCTGACGGGAGTGTTGCACGCTATCGGTCGGGATGACGAATGTCCGCCCCCGCCTCTCAATCTGGTCGGTGACTTTGGTGGTGGAGGCATGTTGCTCGCTGTCGGCATTCTGGCTGCACTTCAAGAGGTTCATCGAACCGGAAGAGGGCAGGTGGTGGATGCGGCCATGACTGATGGCTCTTCACTCTTGTCTGCCTTTGTATATGGAATGAAGGCTGGTGGGCAATGGAGCAACAGGCGCGGGGAAAATCTGTTGGATGGAGGGGCACCCTTTTACGGTACGTATGTCTGTGCCGACGGGCGCTACATCGCCATTGGTGCCATAGAGCCTGAGTTCTATCGGGAACTGCTGGATCGCTGCGGAATCAGGGATCCTCTATTCAGCGAGCAGATGGATGTCGCTCGCTGGCCTCTTCAGAAGCTTAAGCTGCGGGAGGTATTTCGCGGGCGGACCAGGGACGAATGGTGCGCCGTCCTGCAAGGCTTCCAGACTTGCTTTGCCCCCGTGCTCGATTGGGATGAGGCAACAGAGCATCCTCACAACAAGGCTCGCGACACCTATCTCTCGATCGATGGCTTGACGCAGCCCGCGCCGGCTCCGCGCTTCTCTCTGACGCCGGCTTCAAGACCGGTGCCGGTCCGTTTGGCTTCAATGGAAGAGGCTCTTGACTTTTGGCCTGCCCCTGAGCAGGTGCTGTGAGAGGTGGGTATGCCCATGGAGTTTCGCCGATCCTGGATGAATGATGCGTTGGAGCCCTGGAGGGATGCTGTCGTCCGCTTTGTCGAGAACGAGATCGTCCCAAGGGACGAGGCCGCGCGAAAACGAGGTCACGTGGAGCGTGAGCTCTGGCGCATGGCCGGCGCCAGCGGCTTGCTCTGTGTCGACATTTCCGAAGTCTATGGCGGAGGCGGGGGAGACTTCCGATATGAAGCCCTCATTCATGAGGAACTGGCACGTCGGGGATTGACGGGCATGAGCGTGGCTGTGCACAGCATTGCAGCCCACTACATCGTCAATCACGGAACCGAAGAGCAGAAAAGAAAGTACCTTCCCGCAATGGCGAGCGGCGAGCTCATCGGTGCAATCGCGATGACAGAACCGTCTGCCGGATCGGATTTGCAGGGCATACGGACGCGTGCCGAGCGGCGGGCTGGGGGGTATGTGATCAACGGCTCCAAGACGTTTATCAGCAACGGGTTCCTCGCCGACCTGGTGCTGGTTGTCGCCAAGACGGATCCTGGTCTGAAATCGAAGGGGATATCCATCCTGATCGTCGAGACCAAAGACAGGCCTGGCTACAAAGTAGGGCGGCTTCTCGACAAGATTGGCTTCAAAGCTCAGGACACCGCCGAACTCTTCTTCGACAACGTGGAGGTCGATTCCCAGAATCTGCTGGGCGGGGTTGAAGGGCAGGGGTTTGCGCAGTTGATGTCGGATCTTCCCTATGAGCGGACGCTCGTCGGTCTGAACGCGATCGGATCGATGGAGGGGGCATTCGAAGCGACGCTGCGCTACGCGAAGGAGAGATCTGCATTCGGCCAGCCGATCTTCGATTTTCAGAACACGCGATTCAAGTTGGCCGAGATCGCGGCGCAAATCGCAGCCGCGCGCGCCTACGTAGACAAGTGCGTTGAAGACTTCGTCGAAGGCCGTCTGGATACGGCGGGCGCATCGATGCTGAAGATGTGGTCGACCGACCTTCAGGGCAGGGTGATGGACGAATGTCTGCAGCTTTTCGGAGGTTATGGCTACATGAACGAGTACCCGATAGCTCGGATGTTCGTTGATGCACGCGTGCAGCGCATCTATGGCGGGACAAACGAAATCATGAAAGAAGTGGTGTCCCGCGCGTTGTGAGCACAAATATTCAGAGGCGTTATGAAGTCAGAAGGTAAATCCAAGTATGTGGGCAAGACGGTGCAAGCCGTCGACGCGGGAGATGGAATCGTCGAGCTCCGTTTCGATCGCTCGGACTCGCGTGTCAACAAGCTGGACAGGCAGATGGTCGCGGAGCTCGGCCTTGCTGTAGAAGCGCTTGCTTCATCGCCGGGGATTCAGGGGGTCTTGCTGACGAGTGCAAAGGATTCCTTTGTCGTCGGGGCGGACATCCACGAGTTCGAGCAGATGTTCAGCATGCCCGATAAGGAGATCCGGGAGGTCATCCGGACGACTAACGTGGTGTTCGAAAAGCTCGAAGATCTGGACGTACCGACTGTAGCCTTGATAGAGGGGTACGCACTTGGCGGAGGATTGGAGCTGGCCCTGTCCGCTGTCTACCGTGTGCTGACCCCGACCGCGCAGGTGGGACTGCCAGAAGTCAAACTCGGCTTGTTTCCGGGCGCAGGCGGCACGGTAAGGCTGCCCCGTGTGATCGGTCTTGGCGAGGCAGCGGACTGGGTGATGAACGGGCGGCCCAGGAACGCCGCGCAGGCACTGCAAACAGGGGTGGCCGATATCGTCGTGGAGGCCGATCTGCTACGTAAAGCAGGGTTCTTACTGCTGCGGGACGCGATTGACGGGAAGAAGGATTGGCGAACGCATCGGGCGAGGAAGCTGACTGCCTTGTCGTTGAGCCTCTTGCAGGTCGAGGAGATCCTGGAGCCGAAGAAGGCGCAACTGGCTGCGCATGCCATTCACGAGCCGGCGGCAACAGCGGCTCTGAGTTCCATGGAGCAGGGCGTGCTACTCGAGCGCGCTGCTGCCGGGGACATCGAAGGCCGGCTTTTCGCGCAGATCGCCAAGACGCAGGCGGCCAGTTCACTGGTGCAGGTCTTTCATAACGAGCAATCCATCAGGAAGCAATTGAAGTCGACGGCAAAGTCCAGCACCAAGACTATCCAGAAGGCGGCAGTGGTGGGGGCCGGCGTCATGGGAGGTGGCATTGCCTACGCCAGCATCCAGGGTGGCGTTCCGGTGCTGGTGAAGGACGTTCAGCAAGCCCAGCTCGACACCGCGGCAAAGGAGACTCGGAAACTGGTGGAAAGACGTGTCAAGGCTGGACGACTCGCACCAGAGGATGCGGGAGAAGTGTTGCAGAAGCTCGCCTTTCAATTGGACTATGCAGGATTCGACACTGTGGATTTCGTGGTGGAGGCAGTCGTCGAGAACTTGTCCGTGAAGAGAACTGTGTTGGCAGAACTCGAAAGTGCGACGGGTAGCCAGGCCATCCTCGCATCCAACACCAGCAGCCTGAGGGTCGACGACATGGCATCGGCGTTGCGACGCCCGGGGAACCTGGTTGGCATGCATTTCTTCAACCCGGTTCCGCTGATGCCTCTGGTGGAGATCGTGCGCGGCCAGGCCACCAGCGATGAAACGGTGGCTGCGGCGGTGAAGTACGCCGTGACGATGGGGAAAACCCCCATCGTCGTGAAAGACTGCCCAGGGTTCCTGGTGAACCGAATCCTCATGGCCTACATGCGTGCGTTTCTCCATTTGGTCGCGGAAGGAGCAGACTTCACCGAAATCGACCGTGCGATGGAAGATTTCGGATGGCCGATGGGGCCGGCCTATTTGGCCGACGTGATCGGCCTCGATGTCGCCAGCCATGTGAACGACATCATCTCCTCGGGTTATCCAGACCGCATGCCTGAGCTGGCCGGTAACGCCTTTCGATTGCTGACGGAGCAGGGGCGACACGGACAGAAGAATGGCGTGGGGTTCTACACGTACACCACGGGCGAAGATCGCAAGCTCGTCAAATCCGCAGCGAAAGACACCGGGGAACTCCTGGCCAGGATCCAGCCGAGTGAGCGCAAGCGATTCGAGCAAGACGCGATCGTTCAAAGAATGATGCTCGCGCTGTTGGTCGAAACCGCGCATGCGCTCGACGATGAGGTGGTGAAGTCCCCTTGGGAACTGGATACCGCGCTTCTGCTTGGGATCGGCCTGCCGCGCCATCTCGGAGGGGCATGCAAGTACGCAGACTGGCTTGGGCTGAAGAGGGTGGTCGAGCTTTGCGACGCCCACGCGCATCTCGGTAAGGCCTACCAGGCGACACAGGGAATGCGCCTCATGGCACGGGCAGGCAAACGCTACTACCAAACCGAAAATCAGGAGAACTCCGCATGAATCTGGACGACAGCATTTCCGCCATCATCACCGGGGGCGCTTCAGGTCTTGGAGAGGCAACTGCCCGCCGCCTGGCACGGCAAGGCGTCAGAGTCGCAATCTTCGATCGCGATGCAGTCAAAGGCCATGCGTTGGCGACGGAGCTCAATGGCCTGTTCTGCGAGGTCGATGTCACCTCCGAGGACGCGGTGGATGCGGCTTTCGCTCAAGCGAGGGTGGCTCATGGACAGGAGCGCATCCTCGTGAACTGCGCAGGAACGAGCTCAGCGATCAAGACCGCCTCTCGTGACAAGGCGACAGGGGCCTTGGTACACCATTCGATGCAGGCATTCGAGCGGATCATTCAGATCAACCTGATCGGCACGTTCCGCTGTTTGGCGAAGTCCGCCGCAGGCATGCTGGCGCTGGACAGGTTGCCCAACGGAGAGCGGGGCGCGATTGTGAACACCGCCTCCGTCGCTGCTCAGGATGGTCAGGTTGGGCAGGTTGCCTACTCGGCATCGAAGGCGGGTGTTGTCGGGATGGCATTGCCCGTCGCGCGAGATTTGATGGGGGAGGGTGTCCGCATCAATACCATCCTTCCAGGACTTTTCAAAACACCGCTGTTGGAAGCCTTGCCGGAAAAGGTCAAAGAGTCCTTGGCCGCGTCAGTGCCCTTCCCCAAACGCCTGGGAGATCCGGACGAGTATGCGGCACTCGTCGAGTTCATGCTGACCAATGGATACATGAACGGAGAGTGCGTGCGTCTTGACGGTGCTATTCGCATGTCTCCCCGATAAACGGAATCTTTGAACTATCTGGAGTTGCTTAAATATGGCTGAAGCTTTCATTGTCTCCGCACTGAGAACCGCTGG